>JBBQYN010000029.1:0-14086 GCA_038208655.1 Actinomycetales bacterium | reverse complement strand
ACAAGTGCTACATTTTCAACAAGCCAGAAAAGGGGCTAGGACGCTTGCAGGCATCCTAACCCCGGCCCATTCCAAGGATCTAGCAAGGAAGGACACCATGAACTATATCGCCACGCTCACAGTCCGTCGCGGTGCAGTAGTTAGAAGACTCGAGGCGAGTGGAATACTCACCGGCAACCTGTGGAGCAGCCACGGGAGAAGAGAGGACACATGGATGAGAAGAAGACGGGCTCGGTCTACCAGCGCAAGGACGGCTATTGGATCGGCGCTGTAAGCCTCCCAGACGCATCGGGAGCGCTGACCCGGCAGACTGTCGGGGCGAAGACTGAGCACCACGCACGCGCCAAGCTGGACGCGCTCATAGGCGGCACACGACTGCCGACCACAGCGACCCAGCTACGCGAGATCCGGCACTACGCCTGGACCGAGGGCAACAACAGCCCACCCGGCGAAAGCCCCTACAAATGAGAACCCGGAACAGCCCGCGACCACCCCGGCCGCGGGCTTTTCTGTGTGTCATATGACACAAAACCACGTCTACAGCCGTACATCCTCGCAAGCGAAACCGCGGAAACACGGGGTTTTCGCAGCAGAAAACACCCCGTATCGGGGTTCGAGTCCCACCACCGGTACAGAAAACCAGGCTTCGGCCCGCGCAGCAGCCCTCGAGAAATCGGGGGCTTTTGTGTGCCGTCGCACACCCCGCGGCTGCTGGAGATCCCCGGCCGACGGCTGCGCACCCTGCCGCGCACGGCTTCGTGCCGGGACGCAGCGCGGTGACCGGGGGCGCCCGTCACACGCAGGCCGCCGTGGTCATCAGCCTCGATCTCACGACCTTCTTCGCCGCGGTCACGGCCGCCGGCATCTACGGCGTGCTGCGCCGACACGGGTACCCGGAATCCGTCGCGCACGCGATCACCGGGCTGTGTACCCACGCCGTGCCGTCCCGGGTACTCACGGCCATGATGCGCAACTGTGTCGTGACCGGGCCGGCCTCCCAGAATCGGGCAGGACACCCCGATTTTCGCGCGCACCTGCTGGGCCGCATCAGCTGGGTCGAACAGCTGAACCCGCAGCGCGGCGCCCGACGGCGCGCGCGTTTCGCCGACATCCGCTGGTACCCCGCAGCCGCCGCGGCGATAAACCTTGTGGCGTTAAACCGAAGAAGCGGATGCCCGCAGCCCTGACACAGTCAGAACCACGGGCATCCGCTGCCCGGCAGAGGCCGCTACTTCTTGTAGGCGGGGGCGACCTCGTTGTGCGCGTCACCCACGCGGTGCACGCGGATGTCGTTGGTGGAGCCGACGATTCCGGGAGGGGATCCGGAGATCACGACGACCTTGTCGCCGACCTGGGCCAGGCCCTGGCCGAGGAGGATGTCATCGACTTGGCCGTACATGGCGTCGGTGTGGGTGACCCGGTCCACCAGGTGGGTCTGGATGCCCCAGGTGAGCGCGAGTCGGCGACGGATGCCGGGCTCGGGGGTGAAGGCCAGCATCGGAATGCGTGACCGCAGCCGCGACATGCGCCGCGCGGAGTCGCCCGTCTCGGTGAAGATGCAGAGGAACTTCGCGTCGACGAACTCGGCCACTTCGATGGCCGCGAGGGTGATCGCGCCGCCCTGGGTGCGGGGACGGTTGGTCAGCTTGGCGATGCGTTCCAGGCCGTGCTCCTCGGTGGAGCTGACGATGCGGGCCATGGTCTGCACCGTCACGACAGGGTAGGCTCCGACACTGGTTTCACCGCTGAGCATGACCGCGTCGGCGCCGTCGAGCACCGCGTTGGCCACGTCGGAGGTTTCCGCTCGGGTCGGTACCGGGCTCTGAATCATGGATTCGAGCATCTGGGTGGCCACGATGACGGGCTTGGCCATGCGGCGGGCGATTTCCACGGCCTGCTTCTGCACGATCGGCACGGCTTCGAGAGGAAGCTCCACGCCGAGGTCGCCGCGGGCGACCATGATGGCGTCGAAGGCGTCCACGATGCCTTCGAGGTGTTCCACGGCCTGGGGCTTCTCAATCTTGGCGATGACCGGTACGCGGCGGCCTTCTTCGTCCATGATCTCGTGCACGCGGGTGATGTCGTCCGCGTTGCGCACGAAGGACAGCGCGATAAGGTCGGTGCCCAGGCGCAGGCCCCAGCGCAGGTCGGCTTCGTCCTTCTCGGACAGGGCGGGCACGTTCACGGCCACGCCGGGCAGGTTGATGCCCTTGTTGTTGCTGACCGGTCCGGCGACGAGGACCACGGTGGTCACGACGACGCCATCCGTTTCAACGACCTCAACCTTGACCTTGCCGTCGTCGATGAGCAGGAAATCGCCGGCGGCGACGTCCTGGGGCAGACCCTTGAACGTGGTGCCGCAGATGTCCTTGGTGCCGAGGATGTCCTCGGTGGTGATCTTGAAGATGTCTCCGACGGCGAGGTCGTGGGGACCGTTCTCGAACTTGCCGAGACGAATCTTCGGGCCCTGCAGATCGACCATGACGGCGACGGCGCGACCGGAGTCGTTGGCTGCCTTGCGCACGTTGGCGTAGACGCTCTCGTGCACCTGGTAGTTGCCGTGGCTCAGGTTCATGCGGCAAACGTCGACGCCGGCGTCGATGAGTGCCCGAATCTGTTCGTAGCTGGCAGCTGCCGGCCCGAGTGTGGCGACAATTTTCGCGCGTCTCATGCTGGAGAATCTCCGGTTTCTGCGCCGCTGGCGCATGGTGGGACTGTTCGTGTATCAGAAAAACGTGGTGCGGGCATGCCGCGGGTGCAGGACACGACAGGATAGGTCAGAGCGCGAAGGCGTGGTCGGTTGCAGCGACCGGTGCCGGCAGCTGGGTGTCGCCCTCAAGGAAACGGTCCACCGCGGCAGCCGCGGCGCGGCCTTCGGCGATGGCCCACACGATGAGTGACTGGCCACGGCCGGCGTCTCCGGCCACGAAGACGCCCTCGTGGCTGGTCTGGTAGTGCTCGTCACGTTCGACGAGCCCGGCGGGCGTGAACGGCAGGTGCAGCTGGTGGTCGAGGTCGGCGGCTTCCGGGCCGGTGAACCCCATCGCCAGCAGCACCAGGTCGGCGGGAATTTCGCGTTCCGTGCCGGCCTTGGGCACCCGGCGACCGTCGAGGTACTCCGTTTCGGCGATCCGCAGGGCGCGGACCTCGCCGACGTCGTTGGCGAGGAACTCGATGGTGGAGGCCAGGTACTCGCGGGTGCCGCCCTCTTCGTGGGCGCTGCTCACCTCGAACAGGGTCGGCGACAACGGCCACGGCTGCGACTCGGTGCGACTGGTGCCGGGCTGCTTGCCGATAGCCAGGTTGGTGACGGATGCGGCCAGCTGGCGATGCGCCGTGCCAATGCAGTCCGCCCCGGTGTCACCGCCGCCGAGCACGATGACGTGCTTGCCTTCAGCGGTGATCTGCTGGTCGACGTTGTCGCCCGCGCCCATCTTGTTCTGCTGCACGAGGTATTCCATGGCGAAGTGCACGCCGGAGAGGTCTCGGCCCGGGATGGGCAGGTCTCGCGGCACCATGGCGCCGGTGGCGACGACGACGGCATCGTAGCGGGCACGCAGTGCGTCCCAGGTGATGTCGACACCGATGTTCACACCGGCACGGAACCGGGTTCCCTCGGCGGTCATCTGAGCGAGGCGGCCCTCGATGTGCTTCTTCTCCATTTTGAAATCCGGGATGCCGTAGCGGAGCAGCCCACCGATGCGGTCGTCACGTTCGAACACGGCCACGGTGTGGCCGGCGCGGGTGAGTTGCTGGGCGGCGGCGAGACCGGCCGGACCGGATCCGACCACGGCCACCGTTTTTCCGGTGAGACGGCCGGGGGGCTGCGGGGTGACCCACCCTTCGGCGAAGGCCGTGTCGATGATGGACACCTCGACCTGCTTGATCGTGACGGCGGGCTGGTTGATGCCAAGCACGCAGGACGACTCGCACGGGGCGGGGCAGAGCCGACCGGTGAACTCGGGGAAATTGTTTGTGGAGTGCAACCGCTCGATGGCCTGCTGCCCTTCGTCGCGGAAAACCAGGTCGTTCCACTCGGGAATCTGGTTGCCCAGCGGGCAACCCTGGTGGCAGAACGGCACGCCGCAGTCCATGCAGCGGCCGGCCTGGCGTTTGAGCACGGCAGAGTCACCCTGCTCGTAGACCTCTTTCCAGTCCATCAGGCGCACGGATACGGGCCGCCGCGGGGGCAGCTCACGCTCGGTGGTTTTCAGGAATCCCTTCGGATCAGCCATTGGTTACCTCCATGATTCGGTTCCAAACCACATCACCGTCGGGATCGAGTCCCTCATCGACGGCGGTTTGGCGGGTTGCCAGGACGGCCGCGAAGTCACGCGGCAGCACCTTGACGAACGAGTTCAGTGTGTCGTCGAGCGTGGCCAAGAACCGGGCGGCGAGGGCCGAATCGGTTTCGGCGACGTGACGTTCGAGCAGGTCGCGCAGGATCTCCCGGTCGGCGCTTCCGAGCGTGGACAGGGTGAGTTCGCCCGAGGCCAGGGATTCCCGGTTGACCCGGTCGGCGCCGAGCTTGTACACGTATGCGGTTCCGCCGCTCATGCCGGCGCCGAGGTTGCGCCCGGTTTCGCCGAGGATCACGGCGAGGCCGCCGGTCATGTACTCCAGGGCGTGGTCGCCGACCCCCTCGACGACCGCGGTCGCTCCGGAGTTGCGCACCAGGAACCGTTCGCCGACGGTGCCGCGGATGAACATGCTGCCCTGGGTGGCTCCGTAGCCGATCACGTTGCCGGCGATGACGTTGTCTTCGGCGGCGAACACGCTGCTGCGGTGCGGTCGCACCACGATCTGCCCACCGGAGAGTCCCTTGCCGACGTAGTCGTTGGATTCACCCTCCAGTCGCAGCGTGATCCCGCTGGGCAGGAACGCCCCGAAGGACTGCCCCGCGGACCCGGTGAGGGACACCGTGATGGACCCGGCCGGCAAGCCGTTCTCGCCGTGGCGTTTGGTGACTTCGTGGCCGAGCATGGTGCCGACGGCACGTTCCGTGTTCCGGATCGGCAGGTCGATGGCGACCTCGCCGCCGTGCTCCAGCACGGACTGGCTGAGCCGGATCAGTTCGTTGTCGAAGTGTTTCTCCAGCTCGTGTTCCTGCGGGCGACCCGAGATTCGGGGTTCGCCGGCGGAGAAGTCCGGACCGACCAGGATCGGCGTGAGGTCCAGGCCTGACGCCTTCCAGTGCGTCAGGGCACCGTTGACGTTGATCACGTCGCGGTGTCCGATCGCTTCGGCCAGGCTGCGGAATCCGAGCTCGGCGAGGTATTCTCGCACTTCCTGCGCGATGAACTCGAAAAAGTTCACCACGTGCTCGGCCTTGCCCGCGAAGCGCTTGCGCAGCTCCGGGTTCTGCGTGGCGACACCCACGGGGCAGGTGTCGAGGTGGCAGACCCGCATCATGATGCAGCCTTCCACGATCAGCGGGGCGCTGGCGAAGCCGAACTCTTCGGCACCGAGGAGGGCACCGATGATGACGTCCCGGCCGGTCTTGAGCTGACCGTCGACCTGCAGCACGACGCGGTCGCGCATTCCGTTGAGCATCAGGGTCTGCTGGGTCTCGGCCAGGCCGAGTTCCCAGGGAGTGCCGGCGTGCTTGAGGGAGTTGAGCGGGCTGGCGCCGGTTCCGCCGTCGTGGCCCGAGATCAGGATGACGTCGGAGAGTGCCTTGGCGACGCCGGCGGCGACGGCTCCGATGCCGGACTGGCTGACCAGTTTGGTGTGGATGCGGGCCTTCGGGTTGGCACGCTTGAGGTCAAAGATGAGCTGCTTGAGGTCTTCGATGGAGTAGATATCGTGGTGCGGCGGCGGGGAGATCAGGCCGACCCCGGCGGTCGCATTGCGGGTACGCGCGATCCACGGGTACACCTTGTTCGGCGGCAACTGACCTCCCTCGCCGGGCTTGGCGCCCTGGGCGAGTTTGATCTGGATGTCGTCGGCGTGGGTGAGGTACATGCTGGTCACCCCGAACCGACCGGACGCAACCTGTTTCACGGCGCTGCGCCGGGTGGGGTCGAGCAGCCGATCGGTGTCTTCACCGCCCTCACCGGTGTTGGACCGGCCGCCGAGCTGGTTCATCGCGATGGCGAGGGTTTCGTGGGCTTCCTGCGAGATCGAGCCGTAGCTCATCGCTCCGGTCGAGAACCGGGTGACGATCGACGCGACCGATTCCACCTCGTCGAGCGGCACCGGACGCCGCGCCCCGGCCTGCAGGGTGAACATGCCGCGCAGCGTCATCAGCGTCGCCGACTGGTCGTCGACCAGCTTGGTGTATTCGCGGAAGATGTCGTAGCGCCGAGTACGGGTGGAGTGCTGCAACCGGAAGATGGTCTCCGGGTTGAACAGGTGCGGGGCACCGTCCCGACGCCACTGGTATTCTCCGCCGGTGCTGAGGCGTTGGTGCGCCGTGACGGCCGCGTCGGCCGGGTAGGCGTAAGCATGCCGTTTCAGGTTCTCGTCGGCGATCACGTCGATGTCGACACCGCCGAGCTTGCTCGTGGTGCCGGTGAAGTACCGGTCCACGAAGTCCTGGCTCAGACCTACCGCTTCGAACGCCTGGGCGCCGGCGTAGGACGACACCGTGGAGATGCCCATCTTCGACATGATCTTGAGCACGCCCTTGCCGAGGGCCTTGATGACGTTGTACACGGCCTGCTCGGGCGAGACATTGGTGATGATACCGCTGCGCACGAGGTTCTCGCAGGTTTCCATGGCGAGGTACGGGTTGACCGCGGAGGCGCCGTACCCGATCAGGAGGGCGACGTGGTGCACTTCACGCACGTCGCCGGCTTCCACGACGATGCCGACCTTCATGCGGTTCTCGGTGCGGATGAGGTGGTGGTGCACGGCGGCGATCATGAGCAGCGACGGGATCGGGGCGAGGTCCTTGGTGGAGTCCCGGTCGGAAAGCACGATGAAGTGCGCTCCGGCGTCGATGGCGTCGTCGACTTCCCGGCACAGGGTGGTGATCGCGTCCGAGAGGGCGTCGGGGCCCTCTTCGACGCGGTACAGGCCGCGGATGGTGCTGGTCATCCGGCTGCCCGGGGTGGGGTCGATGTGCTGGATCTTGGCCAGCTCATCGTTGTTGATCACCGGGAAGTCGAGCACGACCTGGCGGGCGTGTTCCGGACCGGCCGAGAGCAGGTTGCGCTCCGGGCCCAGTCCCAGAGCAAGGCTCGTCACGACTTCTTCCCGGATGGAGTCCAGCGGCGGGTTGGTGACCTGCGCGAACTGCTGGGTGAAGTAGTCGAACAACAGCCGGGGGCGCTCGCTGAGCACGGCGATCGGGGTGTCCGAGCCCATCGCCCCGATCGGTTCGGCGCCGTTTCGGGCCATCGGGGTCAGCAGGATGCGCACTTCTTCTTCGGTGTAGCCGAAGGTGCGCTGGCGACGCACGACGGATGCCGGCGGGTGCACGATGTGTTCCCGCTCAGGCAGGTCCTTGAGGTTGATCCGGCCCTCGTCGAGCCAGTCGCCCCATGGTTCACTGCCGGAGAGTTCGGCCTTGATCTCGTCGTCTTCGATCAGGCGACCGGCGACCGTGTCGACGAGGAACATCTTGCCCGGGCGCAGCCGGCCCTTGCGGACGACCCGACTCGGGTCGATGCCGAGCACGCCGGTCTCGCTCGCGAGCACGACGAGGCCGTCGTCGGTGATGACGTAGCGGCCGGGGCGCAGCCCGTTGCGGTCCAGGGTGGCTCCGACGAGGGAACCGTCGGTGAAGATGATCGCGGCGGGGCCGTCCCACGGTTCCATCAGCATGGAGTGGTATTCGTAGAAAGCGCGGCGGTCCGCGTCGAGGTCGGGCTGGTTCTCCCAGGCTTCAGGGACCATCATCATGACGGAGTGCGGCAGGGACCGTCCCGAGAGGCTGAGCAGTTCAACGACCTCGTCGAAGGACGCCGAATCGCTGGCGCCGGGACTGACGATGGGCAGCAGGGGGCCGAGGTCGCCGAGAACTTCGGATTCCAGCTGCGACTGGCGCGCACGCATCCAGTTGCGGTTGCCCTGCACGGTGTTGATCTCACCATTGTGGGCGATCATGCGGAACGGCTGCGCGAGTGGCCAGGACGGGAAGGTGTTGGTGGAGTACCGCGAGTGCACCAGGGCCAGCGTGGAGACGAAGCGATCGTCGGAGAGGTCCGGGTAGAACGGCTCCAGCTGCAGCGTGGTGACCATGCCCTTGTAGACCAGGGTGCGGGCCGACAGCGACGCGAAATAGATTTCGAGTTCCCGTTCGGCGCGTTTGCGCAGCCGGTAGGTCTGGCGGTCGAGGTCCAGGTCGCTGACGGGTTCGCCGGCCGCGGTGGTGCGGGTGCTCTGCACGAACAGCTGCTGAATGGCGGGCATCGCGGCGCGGGCGAGCAGTCCGACCTCGTCGGGGCGCACGGGCACCTCACGCCAGCCGAGCACGGTGAGGTTCTCTTCCTGCGCTTTGCGGTTGATGGCGCGCTTGATGCTCGTGCGGGCCGTGGGGTCCATGGGCAGGAAGACGTTACCCACGGCGTACTGCCCCATCGGGGGCAGGGTGAAGTCCGTGACGGCGCGCAGGAACGCGTCGGGTATCTGGGTGATGATGCCCGCGCCGTCACCGGTACCGGCGTCAGAGCCGACGGCTCCGCGGTGTTCCAGGTTGCGCAGCGCATCGAGGGCGAGGTCGATGATGTCGTGCCCTGGTGTGCCGCGCAGCGTGGCAACCATGGCGAGGCCACAGGCGTCACGCTCCTCGGCCGGGTTGTACAAACCCTGCTTGGGGGGCACCGAACTGAACCGGGAGTAAAGAGGTTGCTGCGCCATTAAGACCGTCCTCACGACATGACTGGCAGGGCGGCACTGGCCCGCTGTTGGAACTGACTGACGTTATTCACGCAAAGTACCGGGTGGTGTTCCGGTGTGACCCGCTCGGGGCCGTGGCGATCTTCCGGGTGGTCCGGCACCCACGGTGCCGGCACCTGATCAGAGCCGCGAACCGCCGTTGCTTGTGGCTGTGGCGTCGCGGGGCCCCGTGGAACTGTCGGCGTCGATGCCGTCGGTCCCCTGGGGGTCTGAATCATTGTCTTCGAATTCTACCTCAGCGTCGGGGCCTTTCCATTCCCGTCCGGTGACATAGACGCCGACCTCGAGTCCCGGGTGTTCGGTGCGCTGGATGAGCACGATGAGCACACCGACCAGGACCGCCAGCAGAGCCGCCCAGACGTTGGTGCGCAGGCCGAAGAAGATCTCGCTGGGGTCGACCCGGATGGATTCGAACACGGTGCGGCCGATGCCGTACCAAATCAGGTAGACGCCGAAGGCCTTGCCCCAGCGCAGGTTGAAGCGCTTTTCGAGGGCGAGGATCACGAGCACGCCGAGCAGGTTCCAGAGGATTTCATAGAGGAACGTCGGGTGGAACAGGGTTCCCTCGGGCAGCCCGGCGGGGAAAGCCGGGTTTGTCGTGGCGATTTCGAGGCCCCACGGCAGGGTGGTGGGGGTGCCGAAGAGCTCGGCGTTGAACCAGTTGCCGATGCGGCCGGTGGCCTGGGCGATCAGCATGGCCGGGGCGAGGGCATCCGCGAAGGACCAGAAACGGATGCCGGTCTGCCGGCAGCCGATCCAGGCTCCGACGGCTCCGCCGAGGAGGGCACCAAAGATGGCGTTGCCGCCCTCCCAGATGTAGAGGGTGCGCAGCAGGTCGGCGCCGTCGTAGAAGTAGTCGCCGGGGTGGGTGAACACGTGGTAAATGCGCGCGCCGATGATGCCGATGGGAACGGCCCAGAGGATGATGTCGAGCACCACGCCCGGTTCGCCGCCGCGCTTGCTGAGCCGGCGGGACGTGATCAGGGTCGCCAGGACGATGCCGGCGAGGATACACAGGGCGTAGGCGTGGATTCGGAAGGGCCCCAGGTCGACGAAGCTCCATTCGGGGCTGGGGATGCTCAGAGGCATGATCACCGGGGCACTACCTTTCGTGATGACGCTGCAGAACACAGGTCGGGTGAATCAAGGCGGCCCGGATCGGGGCCGCTGGCCGCACGAGCTGCTCGCACGCCTCGTATAATTTATCGCAGTTCGAGGGTTCCCGCGGCCAGTTCGGCGGCGAGGCGACCGACAGCGGCCACTCCCCCGTCGGCGAGGGCTTTCACAAGGGCGGACCCGACGATGGCGCCGTCGGCGTACCCGAGGATCTCCCGCACCTGTTCCGGGGTGGAGATGCCCAGCCCCACGCAGGCGCTGGTCGAACCGGCCGCACGCAACCGGTCGATGAGGACGCGGGCGGCGGAGTCCACTCCGGCGCGGGCACCGGTGGTGCCCATGGTGGAGACTGCGTAGACGAAACCGCGGCTGGCGTCGATGGCCTGGCTGATGCGGGCGTCGGAGGAGGACGGTGCGGCGAGGAACACGCGGTCAAGGCCCGTGCGTTCGCTGGCTGCGAGCCACCCGGCGGCTTCATCGGGGATGAGGTCGGGGGTGATCAGCCCGGCACCGCCGGCGGCGAGCAGGTCGTCGGCGAAGCGGTCGACGCCGTACTGCAGAACCGGGTTCCAGTAGGTCATCACGAGCACCGGGATGCTGACCTGAGCGGTAATCGCGCGGACCGCGTCGATGCCGTGGTGCAGCCGGAAGCCGTTGGCGAGGGCCTGCTGGGTGGCGACCTGAATGACAGGGCCGTCCATGACGGGATCGGAGTAGGGCAGGCCCAGCTCGATGATGTCGGCGCCGTTGGCGGCCAAGGCCACGGCGGCATCAATGCTGTCGGTCAGGGTGGGGAACCCCACGGGCAGGTACCCGATCAGGGCTCCGCTGCCCGCCGCCCGGCGGGCAGCGATGGTCGCTTCGACGGCGCTGGCCGTTCGGGAGCCGGTCGGTTCGCCGGGTGTGGGGGCGCTGTCGCGCAGGGGGGTGTTCGTCATGACTGATTCGCGCCTTCGTCGAGCAGATCGAAGTATCGAGCCGCGGTTTCCATGTCTTTGTCGCCGCGGCCGCTGAGGTTGACCAGGATGGTCGCGTCTGGGCCGAGCCGCTTGCCCAGGTCGAGTGTGCCGGCCAGGGCATGCGCGGATTCGATGGCTGGGATGATGCCTTCGGTGCGGCTGAGCAGTCGCAGTGCCGACATGGCTTCGTCGTCGGTGATGGGCAGGTACTGGGCGCGGCCGATGCTACTCAACCAGGCGTGTTCGGGGCCGACGCCGGGGTAGTCCATCCCCGCAGAGATGGAATGTGATTCCACCGTCTGGCCGTCGTCGTCCTGCAACAGCATGCTGCGCGCTCCGTGCAGCACACCGGGGCGGCCCTTGGTGATGGTCGCGGCGTGACGCGGGGTCTCGACGCCCTCCCCGGCGGCTTCGTACCCGTACAGGGCCACGTCGGCGTCGTCGAGGAAGGCGTGGAAGATGCCCATGGCGTTGGAGCCGCCGCCGACACACGCGGTGACGGCGTCGGGCAGCCGACCGGTCAGGGCCAGGATCTGTTCGCGGGCTTCCTCACCGATGATCTTCTGGAAGTCGCGCACCATGGCCGGGAACGGGTGCGGGCCGGCTACCGTGCCGAAGATGTAGTTGGTCGTCTCGACGTTGGTGACCCAATCCCGCATGGCGTCGTTGATCGCGTCTTTCAGGGTGCGGGAGCCGGTCTTCACGGGCACGACCTCGGCGCCGAGCAGGCGCATCCGTGCCACGTTCAGGGCCTGGCGCTCGGTGTCGACCTCGCCCATGTACACGACGCAGTCCAGGCCGAACAGTGCGGCGACCGTGGCGGTCGCCACGCCGTGCTGGCCGGCGCCGGTTTCGGCGATGACCCGGGTCTTACCGATGCGCTTGGTGAGCCGGGCCTGGCCGAGGGCATTGTTGATCTTGTGCGAACCGGTGTGGTTGAGGTCTTCACGCTTGAGGATGATGCGGGCTCCGCCGGCGTGCTCGGCGAACCGCGGCACCTCGGTGAGCAGCGACGGCCGGCCGCTGTAGCTGCGGTGCAGCTCCATCAGTTCGGCGGCGAACGCCGGATCTTTCTTGGCCAGTTCGTATTCTGCGGTGAGCTCATCGAGCGCCGCGACGAGTGACTCGGGGACGAACCGTCCGCCGAAGTCACCGAAGTACGGGCCGGATTCTGCTTTCAGGGACTGCACGGTGAGGGGCTCGAATGACATTTAGACCGCCAAAAACTCGGAGAGGGTGCGGATAGGGTCGCTCGTGACGAGCGCTTCGCCGACCAGAACCACGTCGGCTCCGGCAGCGCGGTAATGGGCGACATCGGCGGCCGTTTTCACGGCGGATTCGGCGATGCGCACGACACCGGACGGGATACGGTCGGCCAGGCTGCCGAACAGGTTCGGGTCCAGCTCGAAGGTGGACAGGTTGCGGGCGTTCACACCCACGAGGCTGGCCCCGATGTCCAGGGCACGGCTGACCTCGTCGGCGCTGTGCGTCTCGACAAGCGGCGTCATGCCGAGTTCCCGGATCAGGTCGTGCAGGGACTGCAGTTCCTCCTGCTGCAGCGCGGCGACAATCAGCAGTACCAGGTCGGCGCCGGCCGCGCGAGCTTCGAAGACCTGGTAGGCCGAGCCGATGAAGTCCTTGCGCAGCACCGGCAGGCTCACGGCGGACCGAACCTGCTCGAGGTCGTCGAGGGTGCCGTGGAATTTGCGCCCCTCGGTGAGCACGCTGATGGCGCTTGCCCCGCCGGTCTCGTAGGACACCGCGAGGGCCGCCGGGTCCCGGATCTCGGCGAGGGAGCCACGGGACGGGCTGGACCGCTTGATTTCAGCGATGATCTTGACCTGCTCCGTCGGAGCGAGGGCATCGAGAGCGTCGAGGGCGGGAGCGCGCTGCACAGCCGCCGCTTCGACGCTGCTGAAGGACCGCTCAAGACGACGCAGGTCAGCATCGGCGAGGGCCCCGTTCATGAGGTCGGTGAGCACGTAAAGTCAGTCTCCGTGAGTAGCGTGAGGGGTGGCGCCGACGCCGTAGCCCGCTTTGGCCATGATGGTGCCCACGACGGGGCCCAGCAGAAGCAGTACCAGTGAGGACCACACCAACCACGGCAGCACGAAGAAGAACGCGGTGGTGCCGATGGTGAAGGCGACGAGCATGATGGTGACCGCGGTCCATGCCGCCGCTGAGTGGCCGTGGCCCAGTTCTGCGGATTCGTTACTCATCGTTCTCCTCGTTCAGGGTTTACGTACGGTTCAATCTTAGCGGCCATCGCTGGTGGGATCCTGTCCGCGGCTGAGGTCATCCCAGTCCACGACGGGGTCCCCCGGGCCGGCCGCCGGCGGTATCCCGGGCGTGCCGGGCGCGACCGCTGGGCTCGTGCCCGGGCGGCCGTTCACCGGCGCGAAACGCACCGCCTGGTACTTGCGGGTGGCCCCGGGCCAGCGCCGCGCCGTGACGATGATCGCCGCACCGGCGCCGGTCATCAATACGGCGGCCACGAGCGCCAGGTACGGCCAGAAGGTGGTGCTGCTCGCCACGACGGCGTTCACGATCGATTCCCGCCCGGCGATGCCCGTTGCCGCGGTGACCGCGCTCGCACTCGCCTCGGCGGGGTCGCTCACGGCGAGGAACGCGGCCAGGAAAACGGATGCTCCGAGCAGCATCTGGAGCGCACCGAGGATCACCCGGATCACGGGACCGGCGATGGTGAGCGCCCCGGCCAGGGCGAAACCGGCCAGGGCCAGGGCGGTCACGGCGGGGGCTGCGGTCGCACCCTCCACGTCGAGGCGTTCGGGCGTGGTCGCGGTCAGGGCGACGTCCACGGTGCCCCAGAGCTGTGTCCAGGCCAGCAACGCCAGGGTGCTGCTGAGCAGAACACTCACGATCAGCACCAAGCGCAGCCGTTTGGCTCGGGCCAGTGCGCCCGCGGGGCCGTCACCCGGCTGCGGCCCGGGCTGCGGGGTGCCGTTCGGCTGGGGCTGCGGGTTCGGGGCGTCGGGGGTCATCGCATCCGTTTCTAGAACACCCGTCGCATGGCGTTGGCCACGGCGACGGCGCGCAGCGGGGCTGCGGCCTTGTTCTGGGATTCCTGGTATTCGCTGGCCGGGTCGGAGTCGGCGACGAGGCCGCCGCCGGCCTGCACCCGGGCGACGCCGTTCATGATCGTCGCG
>JBBQYN010000028.1:0-14198 GCA_038208655.1 Actinomycetales bacterium | reverse complement strand
CTCGTGGCTTCCCGGGCACGGCGGCGTGCTGGACCGCCTCGATTCCATCCTGCCTTCGGCCGGAGTGGCGTACATTCTGTACCTGATCTTCGCGTGACCCCGCACGGTTTCGACACACGGGCGGCTCTGGGAGAGAATGGTTTCGTGCGAACCACTTTCTCTCTCACCGACAAAAAGGCTCGCGGGTACGACGTCAAGCAGGTCGACGACTTTCTGGCTCGGGCGCGTGACGCCTACGACCTGACCAGCGACGCGGCCGACGACAGCGACGCGGCCGACGACAGCGACGCGGCCGATGACAGCGACGCGGTCGGCGACGCCGACCAGCCTGGTGCTGCCCTGCCGGCTGCCCTGCCCGGTACCGCAATGTTGACCTCCCACGCCATCCGGCACACCGCCTTCTCCATGCACAAGGGCGGCTATGTGCCGGCCGAAGTGGATGCGGCGCTCGAACGCCTTGAGGACGCCTTCGCCGCCCGGGAGCGGGAGCTGGCGATCACCGATCTCGGCGCCGACGCGTGGGCCGAGCGGGCGCAGGCGACCGGCACGGTGATTCAGGCCCGCTTGGAACGCCCCCGCGGGCACCGTTTCGCCCGCACCAGCGTTCTCGCCGTCGGGTACCGGCGCGCGGACGTGGACCGCTTCGCCCGCCGGTTGGAGAAGTACTTTCGCGGCGATACCGACCTCACCCTCGAGGACGTGCGCACCGCTGTTTTCCGCCCCGAACGTCGGGGATACCGTGAGGCGCAGGTGGACGCGCTGCTCGACGGTGTGCTCGACGTCATGCTGGCCGTTCGCTGACGGAGCTTGTCATAGCTGGGTGATCTCGGCTTTCTGGGCTAGGGTCGAAGGATTGTGGCTAAACATACGAGCGTCCTCGAGTCCAGAGCCGCCCCGTCCCGGGCGCGAATTCGTCGAACCGGAGTCAAGACCAAAGCGACCCACCTGGTCTTTGCCTTCACCGCAGCATCCGCCTTTCTGCTCGTCACCGTCGTCGACCCGTACTCGGGTGCGACCGCCTCACCGTATTTTCAGATCGCCGATCAGGCCCCCGCTTCAGAGCGTTTCAACGGTGAAGACGCCCAGACCCTCGCCGTCGCCGCCGGCTTCGTGAACACCGTCACCCGCGACGGTTTCATCGCCGAAGACATTCCCGAGCCGGAACCGATTCCGGAGCCCGAGCCGGTCGTCGTCCAATCCGCGGGCTCCTCCGCTCCGGCCCCGGTCTTCCGTGCCCCGGCCGCCGCGATCCCCGACCCCGGCTCTGCCAAGGCCGCCGCCTACGACGCCGTCGCCTCACGAGGCTGGGGCGAGGATCAGTACAGCTGCCTCGTGTCGCTGTGGCAGAAGGAATCCGGCTGGAATGTGGCCGCGATGAACAAGTCCAGTGGGGCATACGGCATTCCGCAATCCCTGCCCGGAAATAAGATGGCCTCCGCCGGTGCCGACTGGGCGACCAACCCGGCCACGCAGATTCAGTGGGGCCTGGGCTACATCACCGATCGGTATGGATCTCCCTGCGGTGCCTGGGCGAAGTCCCAGTCCTCCGGCTGGTACTGATCCGTGACCGCCGCTGACACGTAGACTGCTGGTATGGCGCGCAGCAACCGATCCCGGGGTCGCAAACCGCCTCAGGACGAGGGCAACGACCTGTCGCACCTGTTGGACGGCTGGAGGCGCAGCGAGTCACGGCGTGACGGTCTCTGGCATGTGCAGCCGATCGCGGCCTCCCGCTCGGTGAAGGTGTACGTCTGCCCGTCCTGTCGTTTGCCGATCGCGGCCGGCACCGCGCACGTCGTCGCCTGGCGCGGGGACGGTGTGCTCGGCGACGCCGCAGACCTGTCCAACCGTCGGCACTGGCATACGCACTGCTGGCGCATCACCTGAGGAGTACCCCGTGAATTCGACCCCGACACCACCGGCGAGCACCGAGATTCGCGGTGGCATCGAGCTTCCGGCAATCCGGGAACGGGTGGAGTTCACCACCAGTGACGGAATCACCCTGGTGGGCGAACTGGCCACCCCGACCGGGCGACCCGCAGTGGCAACCCTGGTGACGCTGCATCCGCTACCCACGGCTGGCGGTTTCATGGACTCCCACATTCTGCGCAAGGCCGCCGCACGGCTTCCCGCCCTCGCCGACCTGGCCGTGTTGCGCTTCAACACCCGTGGCACCAGCTCGCCCCGCGGCACCAGCGGTGGAAGCTTCGACGGGGGAGAGGCCGAGCGCTTCGACGTGGCCGCGGCGATGGCCTTCGTGGCCTCCCGCGGTCTGCCAGCCCCCTGGCTGCTGGGTTGGTCCTTCGGTACCGAGCTGGCCATCAAATACGGTCTCGAGCACCCTGTTGTCGGCGCTATTTTGCTGTCACCACCGCTGCACCGGGCGACGGATGCGGAACTGGCGGCCTGGGCGGGCAACTCCCGCCGCCTCGTGGCCGTGATCCCCGAACACGACGAC
The DNA here is from genome assembly GCA_038208655.1 of Actinomycetales bacterium. GTDB lineage: Bacteria > Actinomycetota > Actinomycetes > Actinomycetales > Microbacteriaceae > Cryobacterium. The sequence goes on along the minus strand of JBBQYN010000028.1, from coordinate 11,740 downwards.
TATCTGCAGCCCGATGCCGCCCGCGAGCGTTTCGCCAGTGTTCCCGAGACCCACTTCGTGGCCGTCGCAGACGGTAAGCACCTCTGGGTTGGGGAAGCCATGACCCGGCGGGTGCTGACCGAAATCGTCGCCGCGGTGCACCCGCAGGCATTGCCCCTGCCCACCGACTGGGTGGGACCTGCGGCCTGATCGCCGAGAGCTCGTTCTGGACTATCAGAGCTCGTTCTGGCGGGGAATGACGACCTGCTTGAAAATCATCAGGATCGACGCGGCAACCGGGATCGCCACGAGGGCGCCGAGGATGCCGAGCAGGCTGCCGCCGGCCAGCGCCGCGATCACGACGACCGCTCCCGGTACCGAGACGGCGCGGTTCATGATGTTGGGGCTGAGCACGTAAGCCTCAAGCTGCATGTAGATCAGGTAGTAGATGGCGGCGACCAGCGCGGTCAGCGGGGAACTGCCGATGCCTGGGATCAGGCAGGTCAGCACGATGATGATCGACCCCGTGATCGTTCCCACCAGCGGGATCAGTGACAGCAGGAACGCGATGAAGGCCAGCAGCGCGGGGAACGGGGCGCCGATGATCGACAGGAAGATGAAGCTGAGCACACCGTTGCAGGCGGCCAGTCCCGCTTGGCCCACGACGTAGCGGCCCACAGCCTTCGTGATCTGTTCGCTGAGGTCGGTGAAGCGTTCCCGCTTGGATGCGGGCACGAGCTGGTAGATGGCCCGTTTGATGCTGTTCAACGACGCCGTGAAGTACAGCGTGAGAATCAGGATGATCAGGCCGCCGAACAGCCCGCTGACCAGGGCCAGCCCCGACTGGATCAGCGTGGTGGTGATCGTGTCCAGGTTGGCCCCGAGGTAGTCCGTGACCGTTTTCACGACCTCCGACACCTGAAGCGCCGGGAACTGCTTTTGCACGTCGTCCAGGAACGTGGAGGAATTGATCGACCGCACCAGCTGGGGGAACTGCGCGGAGAGCTTGGACACCTGCTCGATGATGATCGGCACGACGGCCAAAATCACAGCGGTCAGGACCGCGAGTACCGCCGCCAAGACCGTCACGATCGCCGCCCAGCGGGGGAAACCCTTGCGTTCCAGCCACGACACGGCCGGGTCCAGGCCCAGGGCGATGAACAGGGCCGCGCCGATGTAGATGATGATCGTCTGCAGCGTGATCACCGATGTGATCAGCAGCAGACCCACGCCAACCCCGAGGGTGCCGACCAGGCCGAGCCGGAACGCGTTATGAATCTTCACGTGGACTACCCCAATGGTTTTATGAAGCCGATCAGCAGAGCAACATCATCTCAGAACTCAGGTCTCATCAGTGGAAACACGCTCAGCTTCCGTCAACACGCTGCGGAGGTTTTCAAAGTACCCCGCCACGGCGTCCCGTTCGATGCGAATCTGCTGCATGCGCTCCTCGGCGTCGGCGACGAGGGCCGCAGTCCGGTCCTGAGCGTCCGCCAGCAGAGCGGCGGCCCGGTCCTCGGCGTCGCGCAGGATCGCGGCGGCTGATTCCTCCGACGTCGTCTTGAGCTGCTGCGCTTCGCGTCGGGCGACGCCGTCGAGCTGCTCGTTCAGGGCCCGAAGCTCGCGGGTGCGCTGATTGGTCTCGGTGAGTTGACGGGTCGCGTCGCCCTGGAATTTCTGGGCCACCGACACCGCCTCACGGTGCAGGGTCAACTGGGCCTGTTCGGCTTCGTCACGCCGCGCCTTGAGCTCACTGTCGAGGTCTGCGCGGGCCTGGTCCGTCTCCCGGGCGAGCTGCGCGGCCTCGTATTCGACCGTGCGCCGCTGGGCGGTGAGCTCGGTGTCCAGGTCGATACGAGCCTGTTCCCGGGCCGCTTCGAAAGCGGCACGGGCATGCTGAATCTCACGGGCCAGTTCGGCGCGGGCCTGATCGACCTCGATGGTGACCTGGGTGCGTTCGGTGGCCGTTTCCCGTTCCGTGGCGGCGCGGCGGCGGTCCAGGTCCCGGTCCAGGTCCAGCTCGCCCTGCTCACGTTCCCGAGCGATGAGGGCCCGGCCCTCGGCCAGGTCGCGCGCCAGCTCCGTTCGGGCCTGGCTGAGCTCCTCGGTCAACTCGGCGCGGGCCAGGGCCGCAGCAGTCTCGGCCTGGGTGCGTTCAGCGTCGAGTTCCCGGGCCAGATCGGCGCGGGCCTGCTCGCTGTGGGCGGCCAGGTCGATGCGGGCCTGGTCGGTCTCCTGCGTGAGCGCGGCCCGTTTCTGGTCCAGCTCGTGCGCAACGGTGGAGCGGGTGAGTTCGGTCTCCCGGCCCAGGCCCGCCGCGACCTCCAAGGCCGCGGTCGCCTCACGCTGGGCGACGACGCGCACCTCGGCGGCCTCACGGTCCGCATCGGAACGGATGGCGGCGCCCTCCCGTTTGACGGTGGCGCGCGCTTCCGCGGCCTCCGTGGCCACGGCGCCGCGAATCAGGGCGGCCTCGCGGAGGGCGTCCTGGGTTAGGGTGGCGTGCTCATCCTGTGCTCGGGAGATCAGATCATCCGCTTCACCGCGCACGTCGTCGAGAATGCGGCGAGCCTTCACCGTCGCGTCGGAGACGAGACGTTCGGCCTGGTCGGCGGCGGAGCGCTGCACCGCCTCCACTTCACGGGCGACCGTGCCGCGCAGCTTTTCGGCATCGATGTCGGCCTGCGCGATCACGCGCGCGGACTGTTCCTCGGCGATGCGGAGGGTGCTTTCCAGCTTCGTTCCGAGGCCGGAGAAGGTAGGGCTGCCGACCTCTTCGATTTCCTGGGACAGGTCCTCGACCAGAGCGGCCAGACGCCGAACCTCGGTGTTGGCCTGCACGCTCTGCGCGTTAGCGGTGATCAGGTCGCGGCGCAGGCCCTGAATGGATTTGTCGACCTCGTCCTTGTCGTAGCCACGGAAGACCTGGGCGAATTCTGCCTCGTCGTTGGGCACGGTTTCTCCTCAGAATAGGGGGCTCGGAGGCCGGGTATGGTCTTCCCGGCGCGGGCGAACTAACTGTATCCCGCTCACGCTCAATGCTGGCATCTGCCTCGCTCGTGTCAACCACGAGGCCACCCGATGGCGTTGCCCGAGGCGCCGAACCGAGCCCCGAACCGAGCCCCGGACCGACGATGTGCCGGCGCTGAATCGGGCCCGTGCGGGCAGCTCCCAGCCCGATCGACTAACCTAGAACGTCCGTGTCTGTTGTCTGGGGAGCCGAAACAGGCGGCAACGTGTTCGCGCCGACGGCCGGCACCACAGGAAGGTAAGACGTGCGTTTTGTTTTCGCCATTGTGGCACTCGCTCTCGCGGCCGTGATGATCGTGCTCGGCCTGGCCCAGCGCACCGTATTCCTGGAGCCGGCGACCACGGCGCTGAGCGCCACCGTGGACGGCACCGCGGCCTACACGGTTATCAACCCCGATGCCCTGGCCGCCTTTCCCGGCCGGCAGACCCTGACCGTGGGCGGCGATGATGCCGTGTTCATCGCCTACGGTCGCAGCGCCGACGTGGACGCCTGGATCGGTCAGGACGCTCACACCGACATCGGGTTGACCGACGGTGCACTCACCGTGACCCCCACCGCCGCCGACAGCACGGGCGGCACCGCGGACGCCGGCACCGAACCCGGCACCGAACCCGGCACCGAAGCCGACGCTGACGCGGCATCCGACGTGACCAACCCCGCCGGATCCGACCTCTGGCTGGAAGAGTTCACCGGCGACGGCGACGTCGTCGCCCCGCTGAACCTTCCCGCTGACATCTCCGTGATCGTCGCCTCCGACGGCACCGCCCCCGCGCCCTCCGCCGTGTCGCTGTCTTGGCGGGTGGACAATTCCACGCCGTGGGCCGGACCCCTCATCGTCGGTGGCGCGGTCCTGATGGCGCTGGGCCTCGTGCTCTACCTGCTCGCGCTGCTGCACCTGCGCCGTTCCCGGGGGCCGCGCCGCAACCTGCCCCGAGGCCCGCGCATGCCGCGACTGCCGCGGGCACCGAGGCCGAAGATGATCAAGGCCAGCGAGATCACCGGCCCGCGCAAATCGGTGAACCGGTTCGTGGCCGTGGTGCCGGTCCTGCTGGTTTCCGGTCTCGTGCTCAGCGGATGCTCCGCAGAATTCTGGCCCGGCGGCGGCTCGGCCCCCGCGCCCGCCGGCGGCACCCTCGGCACGAGCGCGACCCCCACCGCCACACCCACCCCGGTGCCGACCACCAACGCCGACGGCACCGAGGCCACCTCCGGCGATCCCACATCGGTCGCGGCGGCCGCCGTGACCGTCTCCCAGCTGGAGCAGATCGTCGACCGGATCTCCGCCGTTGCTGCCGAGTCGGATGCGAGCCTGAACGCCGATACCATCGCGACCCGCTTCACCGGGCCGGCCCTGGAACAGCGCCTCGCGAACTACACCGTGCGCGCCGTCGCCCCCGAGGTGGCCGCGGTACCGGCCCTGCCCGCGTCGCCCCTGACCCTCACCCTGCCCCAGCAGTCCGACTCCTGGCCCCGGGTCGTGATGACGGTCATTCAGGACGCCGCCGACCCCACCGTCGCACCGACCGCCGTGGTGCTCAGCCAGGCCAGCCCGCGCGAGGACTACCTCGTCGAGTATTCCCTTCAGCTGGAGCCCGAGGCCCGCGTTCCCGACGTCGCCCCGGCGACGATCGGTGCTCCGCTGATCTCCCCGGACTCCAAACTGTTGCTGATGCCGCCGGACCAGATCGCCGACGCCTACGCTGACGTGCTGCTGCTGGGCGAAGCCAGCGAATCCTTCGACCTGTTCGAATCGTCCGGTGACGGATTCCTCGCACAGGTGGCGGCGGGCAAGACGGCCAAGATGGCGGATTTGCCGGTGACGGCATCCATCGACTTCACCACGGCTAAAGGGTCCGGGCGCACGCTAGCTCTGGCTACCAACGATTCCGGCAGCGTGGTGGCCGTGAGCCTGAACGAGATCGAGACGGTCAAACCGATCGATGACCAGGCCACGGTCAGTCCCAACGAATCCGCGACGGCCAGCAAGGCCCTGTCCGGCATCACCTCGACCGTCAAGGGCATCCAGAGCACCTACGCGGATCAGCTGCTGTTCTACGTGCCGGCGGCCGGGTCGAGCGACAAAATTTCCCTCCTGGGGTTCTCCCAGGGCCTCATCTCATCGGCGGAGCTTCCATGACCACTGTGCCCCCTTCCGGATCCAACCTGCGCGGAGCCGTTGATCTCTCCTCGCTCGTGAATCGTCCCGCAGCGACCCCGCCGGCGGCCACGCCGGCCGCCGGCGGCAAGCCCGGCACCCCCGGCACCCCGATCACGGTTCCCAGCCTGATCATCGACAGCACCGACGCGACCTTCGGAGAGCTGTTGGAACTGTCCAACACCGTGCCGATCGTCGTGGTGCTGTCCACCGCGCGGTCGGAGGCAGGCGCTGCGCTCACCCCGATCGTCGAGAAGATCGTTGCGGAGCATGCCGGACGTTTTCTGCTGGCCAAGATCGACATCGACCAGAGCCCGCAGTTGACGCAGGCGTTCCAGGCGACGGCGGTACCGACCGTCGCCGCCGTGCTCGGCGGACAGCCGGTGCAGGTCTTCACCGGGGCGTTGCCCGAAGCCGAGGTGCGTGACGTGTTCGAGCGCCTGCTCGAGCTGGCTTCGCAGCAGGGCGTCACGGGCACCGTGACGGTAGCGGATGCCCCGGCTGCGGAGCCCGTGGAGGCCCCGCTGTCGCCGCTGCACGCGGCCGCCTACGCGGCCATCGAGCAGGGTGACTATGAGACGGCGAGCAGCACCTACCGCACCGCCATCGCCCAGGACCCGAACGATTCTATGGCCGTGGCCGGTCTCGCCCAGGTGAGTCTGCTCGGCCGCCTGCAGAACAAGACCCTCGATGAGATTCGCTCCGGCGCCGCATCCGCCCCCGACGATCTGCAGGCCCAGCTGCTCGTGGCCGACCTGGACCTCTCCGGCGGTCACATCGACGACGCATTCGACCGTCTGCTCGGGCTGTTCCCGGCGCAGGACCCGGCCGGACGCAACGCGATCCGGGAGCGCATCCTGGAAATGTTCGAGGTGATCGGCACGGATGCCCCCCAGGTGGCTCCGGCGCGGTCACGTCTCACCGCACTGCTGTACTGAACGACTGATCTACTGAACTAAAGGCCCGCAACCCTGCTGGCGCGGACCGTCCCTATGGGTGGGAGGTCCGCGCCGGCACGGGCTGTTAGCGGCGCAGCTTGAGGTACAGACCCGCCAGCGGCGGCAGCGTGAGCGTTGCGGCGGCCGGACGGCCGCCCCAGGGCTCGGCAACCGCATCGACGCCCCCGTAGTTGCCCACCCCGGAACCGCCGAACTCGGCGGCATCCGTGTTGAGGATCTCATCCCACCGGCCCGGGAACGGCAACCCCACCCGATAGTCGGTGTGCGGGTGACCGGCGAAGTTGAAGAAGCACGCCACCGGCTGGCCGTCGGCGTCCCAGCGCAGGAATGAGACCACGTTCTGCGCGGCCGCACCGCCGTCGATGAGTTCGAACCCGGACGGGTCGTTGTCGCGGGCCCAGAGGCTCGCGGTGTCCCGGTAGACCCGGTTCAACCGGCCCACCAGCGTGAACAGGCCGCGGTGTGCGGGCTGGTCCAGCGTCCACCAGTCCAGGGCGCGTTCCTCACTCCACTCGGAGCGCTGCCCGAATTCCTGGCCCATGAACAGAAGCTGCTTGCCCGGGTGCGCCCACATGAAGGCGAGGTACACGCGCATGTTGGCCAGCTGCTGCCAGGAATCGCCGGGCATGCGGGCGATCAGCGATCCCTTGCCGTGCACGACCTCGTCGTGGCTGATGGGCAGCAAAAAGTTCTCGCTGAACGCGTACATGAACGAGAACGTGATGTCATTGTGGTGGTACGAGCGGTACATCGGGTCCACGCTGATGTACTCAAGGGAGTCGTGCATCCAGCCCATGTTCCATTTGAACCCGAACCCGAGGCCGCCGCCGCTCGTGGCGGCCGTCACGCCGCCCCAGTTGGTGGATTCCTCGGCGATCATCATGGTGCCGGGGTTGCGGCGGTACGCGGTCGCGGTGACCTCCTGCAGCAGGCTGATCGCTTCGAGGTTCTCGTTGCCCCCGTAGATGTTGGGTTCCCACTCGCCGTCTTTTCGGGAGTAGTCCAGGTACAGCATGGAGGCGACCGCGTCGACGCGGAGCGCGTCGATGTGGAACTCCTCCAGCCAGTACAGCGCGTTGGCGACAAGGAAGTTGCGCACCGGTGGCCGACCGAAGTCGAAGACCAGGGTGCCCCATTCCTTCTGCTCGCCGCGGCGCCAGTCCGGGTGTTCGTAGAGCGGCTGCCCGTCGAAGCGGGCCAGGGCGAAGGCATCTTTGGGGAAGTGACCGGGAACCCAGTCCATGATCACGCCGATGTGCGCCTGGTGCAGCCGGTCGATCAAATACCGCAGGTCGTCGGGGGTGCCGAACCGGCTGGTCGGTGCGTAATACCCGCTGACCTGGTAGCCCCAGGATCCGCCGAACGGATGCTCCGCCAGCGGCATGAACTCCACGTGCGTGAAGGCCAGCTCGTTGAGGTAGTCGATGAGCTGGTCGGCCAGGTCCCGGTAGCTGAGCCCGGGACGCCACGACCCGACGTGCATTTCGTAGATGCTCATGGGCTGGTCGTGCGGGTCCGTCGCCGAACGAGCCGTGATCCAGCTGTCATCCGCCCAGACGTAGTGGGATTCGGTGATGACGGATGCCGTCATCGGCGGCACCTCGGCGGCGCGGGCCATCGGGTCCGCTTTCTGCACCCAGTCGCCGGACTGGGCGAGCAGCTCGAACTTGTAGGTGGACCCGGCGGTCAGGCCCGGCACGAACAGTTCCCACACTCCGGAACCGCCCATGTTGCGCATGGCGTGGGTCACCCCGTTCCAGCCGTTGAATTCGCCGATGACACGGGCGGCCTGCGCGTTGGGTGCCCAGACGGCGAAGGACGTGCCCGACGTTGCGGCGGCCACGCCCTGCTGCTCGCGGGGGTGGGCGCCCAGAACGTCCCAGAGTCGCTCGTGACGGCCCTCACCGATCAGGTGTAGGTCCAGTTCACCCAGGGTCGGCAGAAAGCGGTACGGGTCGTCGACCGTCCAGGTGTCGGCGTTCTCGTAGCGGGCTTCCACCACGTAGTCGCCGAGGCCCACCGTGCTCACGCCCTGCCAGATGCCGTCGGACAGGTGTGCCAGATCCACCCGGGCGCCCGATTCCAGTACGGCGGTCACCTCGGTCGCGAGCGGCCGCAGGGAACGGATGACGGTGAGCGGGTCGCTCACGCCGGGTGCGTTCACGAGATGCTGCCCGAGTACTTCGTGCGGGTTGTAATACCGGCCGGCGGCGACCGCCGCCAGCACGTCCGGGGCCAGGGCCGGAACCGGACCGGTCGTGGCTGGGGTCGTCTGGGGTGTTAGCGCGTTCGCCGTGGGGGGCGCGGTCTCGTGTGGTGCGGGTGTCATGCCGGGCGTCCCTTCACGTGCAGAATGTGCAGCGGTTGCGTAAAAGCGTCGAGGCGAACAAAGTTATCGGCCGACCAGGTGTACTCCTCGTCGGTCAGCAGGTCCGTCACGGTGAAGCTCTCGCCGACGGGCACACCGAACCGGGTCACGTCGAGGTGCACGACTGTTTGCCGCACCGAGTGCGGGTCGACGTTGATCACCACGATGAGGGCGTCGGAGACGCCGGTGCCGGTGTACTCGGCGTCGAGGAATTTGCTGAAGACCAGGATCGCATCGTCGTCGCTGGCGTGGATGTCGATGTTTCGCAGCTGGCCCAGCGCGGGGTGGTCGCGCCGGATCTGGTTGAGCCGGGTCACGAACGGTGCCAGCGACTGGCCGCGCTCCTCCGCGAGGGCGAAATCGCGCGGGCGGTACTCATACTTTTCGCTGTCGATGTTCTCTTCGGCGCCGGGACGGGCCACGCTCTCGAACAGTTCGAAACCGGCATACATGCCCCAGCTCGGGGCGGCCAGCGCGGCGAGGGCCGCGCGGATGGTGAATGCGGCCGGCCCGCCGAACTGCAGGTATTCGGTGAGGATATCCGGCGTGTTCACGAACAGGTTCGGTCGCAGGAAATCGGCGGTGTCCTCGGCCAGCCCGACGAAGAACTCCTCCAGCTCGGTTTTCGTGTTGCGCCACGTGAAGTAGGTGTATGACTGTTGAAAACCGACCTTGCCCAGCGCCTGCATGAGGGCCGGACGGGTGAAGGCTTCGGCCAGGAACACCACGTCGGGATGTTCGGTGTTGACCTCGTTGATCAGCCATTCCCAGAAGTCCAGCGGTTTGGTGTGCGGGTTGTCGACCCGGAAGATCTTCACGCCGAGGTCGATCCAGTGCAGCAGCACCCGCAGCGATTCGGCACGGATACCGTCCGGGTCGTTGTCGAAGTTGATCGGGTAGATGTCCTGGTATTTCTTGGGCGGGTTCTCGGCGTACGCGATGGAGCCGTCGGGAAGGGTAGTGAACCACTCCGGGTGTTGGGTCACCCACGGGTGGTCGGGGGAGGCCTGCAGGGCGAAGTCGAGGGCGATCTCGAGGCCCGCTTTCCTGGCCCGCCCGAGAAAGTAACTGAAATCGGCGACGGTGCCGAGGTCAGGGTGGATCGCGTCGTGGCCGCCGTCGGCGGAGCCGATCGCCCAGGGGGAGCCCGGGTCGTGCGGGCCCACGCTGAGGGAATTGTTGGGGCCCTTGCGAAACGCGGTGCCGATCGGGTGGATCGGCGGCAGGTAGAGCACGTCGAAGCCCATCGCCGCGACCGCGGGGAGGCGCTTGGCCGCGGTGCGGAAGGTGCCGCTCTTCCAGGACCCGTCCGCGAGTTTTCGGGCGCCTTCGGAACGGGGGAAGAACTCATACCAGGATCCGACGGCCGCGCGGGTGCGTTCGACGATGATGGTGCGGGGCTCCGAGATGGTCTCCAGCCCGGCGAGGGGGTGCCGGCGGATCGCCGCACGCAGTTTGTCGTTCTCGGTGGCCAGCATCCGCTCGGCCGGAGCCAGTTGGGCGTCCACGAGGGTTGTCGCCGTCGCCCGGAACAGCCGGCGTTCCGGGGCGGGTCGTCCGGTGTCGGCCGCGGCGGTGAGAAGCAGGCCGGAGCCGATCAGGAACATCAGGTCCACGTCGATGCCGGCGGGCACCTTGATGCGGGCGTTGTGCAGCCAGGTGGCCCAGTCGTCGGCGTAAGCGCCGACCCGGTACTCCCAGGTGCCCTGCTGGTCCAGCTGGGCTTGGGTGCCCCACCGGTCGGTCCCGGGGGCGGTGAGCGCCATCGGGTGGCTGCGGAAGGTACCATCCGGGGCGCTCAGCAGCAGCGTGACCCCGATCAGGTCGTGGCCTTCGCGGAACGCGGTCGCCGCGAACGGAACGACTTCACCCATGAACGCCCGCACCGGCCAGAGGTTGTCGGCCAGCTGGGGCGACAGATCGAGCACGGGAATGCGACCGGCACGCGTGACGGAGTCGGTCGTGCGTGGTGCTGCCTGAACAAGGTCTCGGATTGCTGCTGTCTTAGCCACACCATGACCGTAGCGTGAAAAATCCGCAATCACGGCCCGCCACGTTAGCCAATGCGCACACACCGGCCCTAGTCTTGGATCCGTGAAGGCGATCCGCAAGTTTACAGTCCGAGCAGTACTCCCCGAACCCCTCGCGGCTCTTGAAGAACTGGCAGGAAATCTCCGCTGGTCCTGGCACGAACCGACCAGGCAACTCTTTGAGAAGATCGCGCCCGAGCTGTGGCGTGAGATCGGCACCGACCCGGTGGCTCTGCTGGGGGCGGTGGATTCGGCGCGGCTCGATGAGCTGGCCGGCGACCGGGAGTATGTCGCCGCCGCCAATGCGATGCGCGACGAGCTGCGGGATTACCTGCAGCAGCCGCGCTGGTACCAGGGCCTGGAGGGGGAGAAACCGGCCGCCATCGCGTACTTCTCGCCGGAGTTCGGGATCGCGGCGGCGCTTCCGCAGTACTCCGGCGGACTCGGCATTCTTGCCGGTGACCACCTCAAGAGCGCGTCCGACCTGGGCGTGCCCCTCGTGGGGGTGGGCCTGTTCTATCGGGCCGGCTACTTCAGCCAGGCCATCTCGCCGGACGGCTGGCAGATGGAAAGCTACCCGCTGCTCGACCCCGACGGGCTTCCCCTGTCGGTGCTGCGCCGCGCCGACGGGTCCGCCGTGCAGGTGTCCCTCGCCCTGCCCGACGGCCGCACCCTGCACGCCCGCGTGTGGCAGGCGCTCGTGGGACGCATCCGGCTGCTGATGCTGGACGCCGACATTCCCGACAACCCCGACGATCTGCGTCTGGTCACCGACCGTCTCTACGGCGGCGGAGGTGAGCACCGGCTGCTGCAGGAACTGCTGCTGGGCATCGGCGGCGCCCGCGCCGTGAAGCTGTGGAGTGAGCTGAACGGTCTGCCCGAACCGGAGGTGTTCCACACCAACGAGGGCCACGCCGGTTTTCTGGGCCTGGAACGCATTTCCAGCCTCATCGGTGAAGGACTCAGCTTTCAGGAGGCCCTGCAGGTGGCCCGTGCGGGCACCGTCTTCACCACGCACACCCCCGTCGGTGCCGGCATCGACCGGTTCGACCGTGGCCTGGTGCGCCGCTACTTCGGCACCGAACTGCTGCCCGGCGTCGACGTGGAAGACCTGCTCGCCCTCGGTGCCGAAACCTACGCGGGCGGCTCCCCGGACGTGTTCAACATGGCGATCATGGGGCTGCGCCTCGGCCAGCACGCCAACGGCGTCTCAACCCT
>JBBQYN010000027.1:0-14259 GCA_038208655.1 Actinomycetales bacterium | reverse complement strand
GCCCGGAACCGAGTGAGGGTGCGTTCCCGCAGAGCCTGCAGCACCGCGACGCGGTCGGGGTAGTACCGGTAGACCGTTCCGATCGATGCCCCCGCGCGTTCCGCGATCATCGCGGTGGTGATGCGATCGAAGCCGACCAGGTCGACAACCTCGGCTGCGGCATCGAGAAGCCCGGACAGCCGCGCAGCACTGCGTTGCTGCACCGGAGACACGCGCATCGGCGCGTCCGGCGCACCGACCGCCGCATCGAATAGCCCTGCAAGTGACACGGGTCCCCCTGACGTTAAGTACGTAGTCTACATAATGACATTCACTGTGCTGACACAGGCGCCGGCAGCTGTGCTGACACAGGCACCGGATTGGGCCGGTACATGGCAGACTAGAGGCGTGCCCCCGTCCCGAGACTCCCGGTTCCCCGATGAGCGCGACCCCAACGCTGACGGCGACGACTGCCCCGACACCCCCGAACGCATGATGCACCGGGCGGCACGGCTGGAAGACTGGCTGCACGAGCAGCGGGAACGTTCCGCGCGTCGCCGCGGCTACCGTCCCACGGTCATCCCCTTCACCGGGTACGGATCCACTGGCTGGGTGCGTATTCTGTGCCGGGTTCTCCTGGCCCACCCCGGCAAGAAATCCGTGCAGACGCAACGCCGCCGCAGCGACGGCAGTGACGCCGGCATTCGGGGCTGGCGCAGTTTCACGAGCGTTCCGGTCAAGAACACCTTTGTGACCGTCGAGGTCAACGGCCAGAAGCACCGGGTGCAGGCCGACCGTGGCGGCGTCGTGGACACGGTCATTCCCGTCGACCTGACACCGGGATGGCATGTGGCCCGACTCAGCGCGGAGGAATCCGCCGTGGCCGAGGCGCCCCTGTTCATCGTGCGTCCCGGCGTGCGGCACGGCATCATCTCCGACGTCGACGACACCGTCATGGTCACCACCTTGCCGCGTCCCCTGCTGGCGGCGTGGAACACCTTCATCCTCGACGAGCATGCGCGGGTTCCCACCCCGGGCATGGCGGTGCTCCTGGAACGGCTGGTCGCCGCGACCCCGGGCGCGCCAGTGGTCTACCTCTCCACCGGGGCCTGGAACGTGGCACCGACGCTGTCGCGTTTTCTGTCCCGTAACCTCTACCCGGCCGGCGCACTTCTGCTCACCGACTGGGGCCCCACGCACGACCGCCTGTTCCGCAGTGGCAGGGAACACAAACGGGACAACCTGCGGCGCCTGGCCCGGCAGTTTCCGGAGATCACCTGGATTCTGATCGGCGACGACGGACAGCACGATGAGACCCTCTACAACGATTTTCAGCAGGAGTTTCCGGGCAGCGTCGCAGCGGTCGCCATCCGTCAGCTCTCCCCCAGTGAGGCCGTGCTGGCCGGGGGGCGCTCACAGGCGGCCGGCACCGGTACAGCCGAGTCCCCGTGGGTGTACGGACCGGACGGGTCCAGCATCGCCAACCAGCTGGCCGAGCACGGCCTGCTCTAAGTCCCACGGCTCACGATCGTACCGGACCGCCGGCGCAGTGCCCGGCCGGCGTGCTCTCAGCTCTCAGCTCTCAGCTCTCAGCTCTCAGCTCTCAGCTCTCAGCTCTCAGCTCTCAGAGTAGGCGTCGCAGGCCGCGGTTGATCTGGTGCGCCCAGAGCGGGCCGCGGTAGAGGAACGCGGTGTAGCCCTGCACGAGCGTGGCACCGGCGTCGATACGCTCGGCGACCTGCCCGGCCGTTTCCACGCCGCCCACGGAGATGACGCAAAATTCGCGCGGCACAGCGGTACGGATCAGGTGGAGTACCGCGAGGGACCGGTCGTTCAAGGGGGCGCCGGACAGCCCGCCGGCTCCCGCGTTCGCGACGGTCGCCGCATCCGTCTGAAGGCCTGCCCGGGACAGTGTGGTGTTGGTCGCCACAATGCCGTCCAGCCCGAGCTGCACGGCGAGCCGGGCGACGCGCACGACCTCGTCGTCGCTGAGGTCCGGCGCGATCTTCACGAGCAACGGAGTGCCCGCGGCGGCGTCTTTGACGGCGGTCAGGAGCGGGGCGAGCCGGTCGATTTCCTGCAGGCCGCGCAAACCCGGAGTGTTCGGTGAGCTCACGTTGACCACGAGGTAGTCCGCCAGCGGCGCGAGCAGCCGGGTGCTCTGCAGATAGTCGTCGGTGGCGTCGTCCACGGCGGTGGCCCGGCTCTTGCCGATGTTGATGCCCAGGATCGGCCGCCGGGGCTGGGACCGGATGCGGCTGAGCCGGGCGACGGCCGCGGCCGCCCCGCCGTTGTTGAAGCCCATCCGGTTGATGACGGCCCGATCGGCGATGAGCCGGAACAGGCGCGGTGCCGGGTTGCCCGGCTGGGCGAGCGCGGTCAGGGTGCCCACCTCGACGTGTCCGAAGCCAAGCTGGCCGAGGCCGAGAACGGCATGCCCGTCTTTGTCGAAGCCGGCCGCGACGCCGAACGGTGACGCGAAGTGCAGCCCGAGTGTCTCCACCGCCAGCCGGGGGTCTGGCCGGGTGACACGCGATACGACCCGGCCGATTCCGAGGGTGGGCAGGCGCTGGATCACGGCGAGGGCCAGGTGGTGGGCCCGCTCCGGGTCGAGTCGGCTCAGTACCGTGGAGAAGAACAGGGGGTACATAGGACCGGCCTTATCGGGCTGTGGGCGAATCGTTCGGGTCGCGCAGACGCGCGATGGCGTCTTCAAAATCTTCCAGGGAATCGAACGCCTGGTAAACACTCGCGAATCGAAGGTACGCGACCGTGTCCAACTCCCGCAGCGGCGGCAGGATCGCCAGCCCAATATCGTTGGCGTCGACCTGTGACGCGCCGGTCTGCCGGATGGTCTCTTCCACCTTCTGCGCGAGCACGGCGAGGTCGGAATCGGTGACCGGGCGTCCCTGGCAGGCTTTGCGTACGCCGGCCACGATCTTTTCCCGGCTGAAGGGTTCGACGACACCGCTGCGCTTGATGATGTTCAGGCTGGCGGTTTCCGTGGTGCTGAAGCGGCGGCCGCATTCCGGGCACTGCCGACGCCGGCGGATCGACAGTCCGTCATCGCTCGTGCGCGAGTCGATGACTCGGGAATCCGGGTGGCGACAGAACGGACAGAACATAGTGTTCTCAGCTTAGCGCCCGGCACCGCGGCCACGCCGCCACTGGCTTCAGTCCGAAAACCGTGCCGTGACCGCGTCGCCGTGGGCCGGCAGGTCCTCGGCGCCCGACAGTGCCACAATGTGCGCGGCAACGGCTTGCAGGGCATCCCGGTCGTAGCGGATGACCTGCTGCGGGCGCAGGAAGGTGTACGCGCCCAGGCCTGAGGAGAATCGGGCCTGGCCACCGGTGGGAAGCACATGGTTGGATCCGGCGACATAGTCGCCCAGACTGACCGGGGAGTGCGGGCCGAGGAAGATAGCGCCGGCGTTCTCGATCAAGGCCAGCACGGCATCCGGATCCTTCGTCTGAATCTCGAGGTGCTCCGGCCCGAAGGCGTTGCTGAACCCGGCGGCCACTGCGAGGGTGTCGACCAGGACCAGGGCGGACTGGGGGCCGCCGAGGGCCACGGTGACGCGTTCGCCGTGGCGTGTCGTGAGGGACAGTTCGGCCAGCCGGGCTTCGACACGACGGGCCAGAGGCTCCGAGTCCGTGACGAGCACCGCGGCGGCGAGTTCGTCGTGCTCGGCCTGGCTCACGAGGTCGGCGGCCACCAGCAGCGGGTCGGCATGGGCGTCCGCGATGACGAGGATATCGGTGGGGCCGGCTTCGGAGTCGATGCCGGCCTGACCGCGAATGAGCCGTTTCGCGGCGGCGACATAGACGTTGCCCGGGCCGGTGACCAGTTGCACCGGGTCCAGGCCGATATCGGCCACACCGTAGGCGAGGGCGCCGATGGCACCGGCGCCGCCCATGGCGTAAATTTCGTCGACTCCGAGCAAGCCGGCGACGGCGAGGATGGTGGGGTGCACGCGTCCACCGAAGTGGCTTTGCGCGGGAGAGACCAGTACGAGGGAGTGCACTCCGGCGACCTGCGCCGGAACGACGTTCATAACGACACTCGACGGGTACACGGCCTTACCGCCGGGAACGTAGAGCCCCACTCGGTTCACCGGCTGCCAACGCTGCGTGATGACGGCCCCGTCAGCCACGGTTGTGGTGGCTCCGGCCGGCACCTGCGCGGCGCTGGCCAGGCGAACGCGCCGTATGGTCTCGTCGATGGCGGTGCGCACCTGCGGATCGAGCGCGTCGACGGCCTCACGAATGTGCTCGGCCGGTACCCGGAGGTGCTCGGGCCGCACCCGGTCGAGACGCTCAGCCTGGTCGAACAGGGCGGCCGCGCCGCGCAGGCGCACGTCGGCGATCAGTTCGGCGGCGATATCACTCGCGGTGGCCACGTCGGTGGCGGAGCGCGGGACGGCGGACAACAGTGCAGCCGCGGTGGGCAGGATTCCGCGCAGGTCAATAGTCTGAATCATCACGTTCCAGCTTATCCGTCCGTTCCGCCCTGCAGGTCCGGTGCCGTCCGGGCTGCCGGGGTGCCGCGCGCATGAGCGCGGGCCGGCTCTCGGGGAATACAGTCGGGAGTGATCCACTTGACGATAAGAAACCGTTCTGTCGTGGCGGGCCTGCCCGGCCGTGCCGCGCAAGCCCGATTTCTCCCTGAAACGCCTGCAACGATTGAGACCCGATTATGCCTGATTCTTCCCGACTCGCACGCAACCTTCCCGAGTCTGCTGTGCCGGTTCCTCCGCTCGAAGCGGACCCGCACGCCCCGGTGGACCTGGCCGCCTTCAAGCACGCCTTCCGGCGGCATGCCGCCGGGGTGGCGATCGTCACGTCCCTCGCGGCCGACGGCAGCCCGGTCGGTTTCACGGCGACGTCGCTGGCCTCCCTGTCGGCGGTGCCGCCGCTGGCAACGTTCAACATGGCCCGGTCGGCCAGTTCCTGGCCGGCGATCGCCGACAACGATCGGGTCGTTATCCACATGCTCGGCGCCCGTAATCAGGCCATCGCCCAGATCATGTCCGGCCCGGCCACCGAACGCTTCACCGGGGACCACTGGCACGCGGGACCGCACGGCCTGCCGGTGCTCAACGGTGTGACCAGCTGGATGGTCGGCCGCATCATCGACCGCGTGTCGGTGCACAACAACGCCGTCGTCGTGGTGCAGATCGAAGAGGGCGGCATGGGAGCGGATGACGAAGCCCTGCTGTACCACGAACGCGGCTACCGGGTGCCGAGCGCAGAACTGCCCGCCCCGTAGCGACTACTCGGCGTCGTTTGCGGCGGCGGCAGCGGCACGGCGCCGGGTGCGTTCGGCCTCCGTGGCCGCGGCCTGCTCCGGGGTGGGGGCGGAGCCGCCCAGGTGCGCCGGCTGCCACCACTGACCGCTGCCGACATCCGGATACTCGGCCTGGGCCTGATCGACGAGGGTTTGCAGGCTGTCGTGCAGGCGCGCGCTGACCGCGGCGGTGTCGCCATCTGCCGCAATCGGGATGGGTGTGCCTATGACGAACCGCACCGGGCGGTGGTAGGCGTCCCGAATCGTGGGCTTGTGGTTTTTGGTGAGCAGGCGGTGGCCACCCCAGACCGCGACCGGAATCACCGGAACGCCGGCTTCCGCGGCCATGCGCACGGCCCCGGTCTTGAGGGTGCGCACGGTGAAGGAGGCGTTCACGCCCCCTTCGGGGAAGACCCCCAGAATCTCGCCGGCGCGCAGGGCGGCCACGGCATCACCGTAGGCCTGCGCCCCGGCGGTCATATCGACGCTGATGTGTCCCATGCCCCGCATCAGGGCACCGATCAGCGGCTGGCGGAAGGCTCCCTTCTTGGCGAGAAAGCGAATGTGGCGCCGGTTCTTGTGCCACATCAGCCACTCGACCAGCGCGAAATCCAGGTAGCCGAAGTGTGTGATGGCGAGCACGGCACCACCGTGGGCCGGGAGGTGCTGAGTGCCGTGCGCATCCGGAGCCACCCGCAGCAGCCCGAACAGTGCCCGCCCCACCGTGATCGCCGTGCCGTAGATCGGTTCGAGCCGGTGACGGCGGCTCAGAGCGGGGCTCAGAGTGCGCTGCTGCGCATCGTGGGGTCCGACCCGGTCCGGGACATCCGCTGGCTTCGTCATGCTCGTAGCCTACGTCGCCTGCCTGTCAGACGACCGCGCCAGTCATTGGAAGCATACTCCAGTCATTAGAAGGTCGCTCCACTCGAGGGGAGAGCGGTTCTACGTCAGGCAATAGGGGCCGAGCAGGCTCTTCAGCTCCCCGAACAGGTCCGCGCTCACGGTGACCCGGTAGGGCAGCTCGAACACGCGCGCGGTGTCGCGTTTCACAACCAGTTTCAGGCGCACCTCGGCCTGCCCGGTGTGTCGGGTGAGCACGTCCCGCAGGGCCTGCACGGTGTCGGTCGTGGCACGCACGTCGCTGATGGTGATCGACAGCGTGCTCTGGTCGGCGCCCTGTCCGAGGTCGGGGGCGAACACGCTGAACGCGTGCAGGTTCATGCCGTCGTCGCGCAGGCTGACCCGGCCGCGCACCACGACGACGGAGTCGCTGACCAGTTCCGGGGCGAATTCCTCATAGGACTTGCCCATGAACATCGCCGTGATCTCCCCGCCGAAGTCTTCGACCTGGATCATGCCGTACTGGTTGCCGGACTTCTTGGCGATGCGGTGCTGCACGCTCGTGATGAGCCCGGCGATGGTCACCGTCTCGCCGTCTTCGGTCGTCTCCGACGCGATCAGGTCGGCGATGGAGGTGCTGGCATGCTTGGCGAGCGGGATCTCCAACCCGGCCAGTGGATGGTCGGAGACGTACAGGCCCAGCATGTCGCGTTCGTAGGCCAGCTTCTCCTTCTTGCTCCACTCCGGGCGTTCGGGCACCTGGTCGGTGTCCTGAGGCTCGTCAAAGAGACTGTCGAAGTCGAAGCCGATGTTGCCGTTACCTTCTTCACGTTTGATCTTCACGGCGGATTCCACGGCGGATTCGTGGATTTCCACCATTCCGCGGCGGGTGGCGCCGAGGGAGTCGAAGGCGCCGGCCTTCACGAGCGATTCGATGGTGCGCTTGTTGGCCACCGGCAACGGCACCTTGCGCAGAAAGTCGTGGAAGGACTCGAAGCGGCCCTTGTCCTCACGGGCACCTCGGATGGCTTCAACCACGTTGAAGCCCACGTTGCGTACGGCACCGAGCCCGAAACGGATGTCGGTTCCCACGGCGGCGAAGAAGCCGATGGACTCGTTCACGTCGGGGGCGAGCACTTTGATGCCCATTCGGCGGCACTCGTTAAGGTAGAGCGCCAGCTTGTCCCGGGAGTCCCCCACACTGGTCAGCAACGCGGCCATGTATTCGGCCGGGTATTCGGCCTTGAGGTACGCGGTCCAATACGAGAGCACCCCGTACGCGGCGGAGTGCGCCTTGTTAAAGGCGTAGTCCGAGAACGGCAGCAGAATGTTCCAGACCGTGGTGACGGCGTCCATGGAGTAACCGTTGTCCTGCATGCCCTGGGAGAAGCCCTCAAACTGTTTGTCCAGTTCGGATTTCTTCTTCTTACCCATGGCGCGGCGCAGCAGGTCTGCCTCACCGAGCGAGAAACCGGCCAGCTTCTGCGCGATCGACATGACCTGTTCCTGATAAACGATCAGGCCGTAGGTGTTGCCGATGACGTCCTGAAGGGGCTCTTCGAGCTCCTTGTGGATGGGGATGATGTCCTGCTGGCCGGTCTTGCGCAGGGCATAGTTGGTGTGTGAGTTGGCCCCCATGGGTCCGGGGCGGTACAGCGCGATCACGGCCGAAATGTCTTCGAAGTTGTCGGGCTTCATCAGCCGCAGCAGCGACCGCATCGGGCCGCCGTCCAGCTGGAAGACACCGAGGGTGTCGCCGCGGGCGAGAAGCGCGTAGGCCGCCGGGTCTTCCAGCCCCATGTCCTCAAGCACTGGGCGGTGTCCGCGGTTGACGGCGATGTTGTCGAGGGTGTCGTCGATGATCGTGAGGTTGCGCAGCCCGAGGAAGTCCATCTTGATCAGGCCGAGCGCCTCGGAGGCGGGGTAGTCGAACTGCGTCACGACCTGACCATCCGCTTCCCGCTTCATGATCGGGATGATGTCGATCAGCGGGTCGGAGCTCATGATCACGCCGGCGGCGTGCACGCCCCACTGCCGTTTGAGATTCTCGAGGCCGAGGGCGGTGTCGAAGACCGTGCGCGCTTCGGGGTCGGAGTCGATGACCGCACGAAAATCGGCTGCTTCGCGGTACCGCGGGTGGTCCTTGTCGTACATGCCCGTGAGCGGCACGTCTTTGCCCATGATCGCCGGCGGCATGGCCTTGGTGAGCTTGTCGCCCATGCCGAAGGGGAAGCCGAGCACTCGGGAGGCGTCCTTGAGGGCCTGCTTGGCCTTGATCGTGCCGTAGGTGACGATCTGGGCGACGCGTTCCTCACCGTATTTCTCGGTGACGTATTTGATCACCTCACCGCGGCGGCGCTCGTCGAAGTCGACGTCGAAGTCGGGCATGGAAACGCGGTCGGGGTTGAGGAAACGCTCGAAGATCAGGCCGTGCACGAGGGGGTCGAGGTCGGTGATGCCCATCGCGTAGGCGACCATCGAGCCGGCGCCGGAACCACGGCCGGGACCGACCCGGATGCCCTGCTGCCGCGACCAGTCGATGAAGTCGGCCACGACGAGGAAGTAGCCGGGGAAGCCCATCTGGATGATGATGCCGATTTCGTAGTCGGCGCGTTTACGCACATCGGCGGGGATGCCCTGCGGGTAGCGGCGCGCCAGCCCGATCTCGTTCTCCTTGACGAACCAGCTTTCCTCGTTCTCACCCTCGGGGCAGGGGAAGCGGGGCATGTAGTTGGCTTTGGTGTTGAACTCCACCTCGCAGCGCTCGGCGATGAGCAGGGTGTTGTCGCAGGCTTCCGGGTGGTCGCGGAACATGTGCCGCATCTGTGCCGCGGTCTTGAGGTAGAACTCGTTGGAGTCGAATTTGAACCGGTTGGGGTCATCGAGCGTCGAGGCGGATTGCACGCACAGCAAAGCAGCGTGCGCGGTGGCGTCATGCGCGTGGGTGTAGTGCAGGTCGTTCGTGGCCAGCAGCGGCAGGTCAAGCTCTTTGGCGAGCTTGAGCAGGTCGGTCATGGTGCGGCGTTCAATGTCGATGCCGTGGTCCATGATCTCGCAGAAGAAGTTCTCCTTGCCAAAGATGTCCTGAAAGTCGCCGGCCGCCTTCTTGGCCTCCGCATACTGCCCCAACCGCAGCCGCGTCTGCACCTCGCCACCGACACACCCCGTGGTGCCGATCAGCCCGGCCGAGAATTCGCTGAGCAGTTCCCGATCCATGCGCGGCTTGAAGTAGTACCCCTCCAGGCTGGCCTTCGAGGAGAGCCGGAACAGGTTGTGCATGCCGGCAGTCGACTCGGAGAGCAACGTCATATGGGTGTACGAACCGGCGCCGCCGACGTCGTCGCGGTTCTGCGCGCCGGTCCCCCAGCGCACCCGGGTTTTGTCCCGCCGATCGGTGCCCGGGGTGATGTACGCCTCGGTGCCGATGATCGGTTTGATGCCGGCTTCGGTGGCGGTGCGCCAGAAGTCGAAAGCACCGAAGACGTTGCCGTGATCGGTGATCGCGACGGCCGGCATACCCTGCTCGACGGCGGCCTTGATCAGTGGTTTGACCCGTGCTGCCCCGTCGAGCATCGAGTACTCGCTGTGTACGTGCAGGTGGACGAACGAGTCTTCACGGGGTACAGACGTGGTCACTGCAGAAAATCCTTAGTCGCCGCGGAGGACGTCGAGAGCGTGAGCGAGGTCCGGGGGGTACTCGGCGTTGTAGGTCACCCAGTCCCCGGTTTCCGGATGGTCGAAGGCGAGTTGCGAGGCGTGCAACCACTGCCGGTCCAATCCCAGGTGGGCGGTGATGGTTGGGTCTGCACTGTACATCTCATCACCGACACACGGATGCCGCTGGGCGGCCATGTGCACCCGAATCTGATGGGTGCGCCCCGTCTCCAGATGGATCTTGAGCAGCGAGGCGGCGCGGAAGGCTTCCAGCGTCTCATAGTGCGTGATGGAATGTTTGCCATCAGCGATCACGGCGAATTTCCAGTTGTGTCGCGGATGCCGCCCGATCGGTGCGTCGATGGTTCCGCTGGACGGGTCCGGGTGCCCCTGCACCACGCTGTGGTAGATTTTTTCGACCTCACGGTCGTGAAAAGCCTTCTTCAAGTGCGTGTACGCGAGTTCGGATTTGGCCACCACCATCAGCCCACTGGTACCCACGTCCAGGCGATGCACGATGCCCGCCCGTTCGGCGGCACCGGAGGTGGAGATGCGAAAGCCGGCCGCCGCGAGGGCGCCGGGCACGGTGGGCCCAGACCAGCCCACGCTGGGGTGCGCGGCAACCCCCGCGGGCTTGTTCACGACCACGATGTGATCGTCGTCGTGCACGATGGTGAGGCCGGGCACCGGGATCGGAACGATCCGGATCGGCTCCTTCGGAGTCCAGGTGACTTCCAGCCAGCTGCCCGCGTGTAGCCGGTCGGATTTACCGGCGACGAGGCCGTCCACGGTGACACCGCCCGACTCCGACACTTCGGCCGCGAAATTTCGGGAGAACCCGAAAAGCTTGGCCAGGCCGGCGTCGACGCGCACACCTTCGAGGCCGTCGGGCAGGGGCAGTGCACGGGTTTGGGTGCTCACGGGGTGACCTCGGTCTTGGGTTTCTCGACGATACGTTCTCCGTCGAGACCGATATTGCGAATGGTCAGAATCATGAAAATCACCATGCTCGACACGATGGACATGTCGGCGACGTTGTAGATGGCGGGCAGCAGCCACGGGGTGGAGAGAAAATCGATCACGTGTCCGAGACCGAAGCCGGGTTCGCGCAGCAATCGGTCGGTCAGGTTGCCGAGCACTCCGCCCAGCAGAAGTCCGAAGACCACGGCCCAGGTGAAGGAGCGAATGCGGCGGGCGAACCAGACGATGAACACCACGACGCCCGCAGCGATGATGGAGAAAATCCAGGTACTTCCGCTGGCGAGGGAAAACGCCGCGCCCGGGTTCCGGACGAAGTGCAATTGCAGCACGTCGCCGAGAACCCGGACGATCTGACCTTCGGTCATCATGTCGACGACCAGGATCTTACTGATCTGATCCAGCGCGTAGATGCCCAGGGCGATGAGGGCCAGAACGATCAGCGCGCGGGAACGCTTTTTCGTTCGGTTCTCAGGCTCCAAAGCCCTGGAAACTGGACTTCGACCCGGCGGACTCGGAGCCCACCGGCGAGCTGGAATCTAGCTCCTGAAGCTGTCCTTCGATGTAGCTCTTGAGCTTGAGACGGTATTCGCGCTCGAATGTGCGCAGTTCGTCGATCTTGGTCTCGAGTACCGAACGGTCGGCGTCGAGCTGAGCGATCTGGGAGCGCTGCTTGGCTTCGGCTTCGGCGACGAGACGGGCGGCCGTGGCGTGGCCTTCGGCGATGAGGGCATCGCGCTTCTCGGCGCCTTCCTTGACGTGCTCCTCGTGCAGGCGGCGGGCCAGCTGCAGCAGGTTGGTGGTACCTGCGGTCTCGTCGATCGGCTCGGCCACGACGGGCGCCGCAACGGCTGCCTTGACGGGCTCGGGAACAACGACAGGTTCCTGCACGACGGCGGCCTGCGGCGCGCTCACAGTCTCGGCGACGACTCCGCCGTCCGACGTGATGCGGGTGCGCAGGTCCTCGTTTTCCTGTGTGAGGCGACGCAGCTCAACAACGACCTCGTCGAGGAAGTCGTCGACCTCGTCCTGGTCATATCCCTCACGGAATTTCGTTGACTGGAACCGCTTATTGACTACATCTTCCGGAGTTAGCGCCATGGCTTTCCACCTTAGAACTCATTTTACGAACAGTTGTGTGACGCCCAGGAGGCACGTCACCGGACAAGAATACATGCCGCATCACAGCGGCGTGGGTTCAGCGCAGAAAAGCGGTGATCCACATGCCGATGATGCAGCAGAACATCGTGATGGTGAAACCGAGGTCCAACTGGATCGGACCCAGGGTGATGGGTGGTACCAGCTTACGGAAGAACCGTACCGGCGGATCCGTCAGGGAATACACCAGCTCGACCACGACGAGGGTGAAGCCGGTGGGACGCCAGCCCCGGTTGACGCCGCGCACGAGGTCGACGATGAACCGTCCCCACAGCACGAAGAAGTACAGCAGGAAGGCGAAATACAGGACACTGGCCAGAAGCGAGACGACGAACACTCTCTAAGTCTAGGACTGCGCGAAGAAGGACGCTTCCGCGTCGGAGTCTTCATTGCCGTTTTCGCCGGAGACGACCACGTGGGAGGGGGAGAGCAGGAACACCTTTGCGGTGACCCGTTCGATCTTGCCGTACAGGCCCTGGGACAGGCCGCTGGCGAAGTCGATCAGACGGCGGGCATCAGCATCGCTCATCTGCGAGAGGTTGATGATGACCGGGATCCCGTCGCGAAAGGATTCCGCGATGATCTGTGCATCGCGGTACTGGCGGGGGTGAACGGTGAGGATTTCATTCATTTCGGAGGCAGCCACATTCTTGGGGGTTTGCGTCTTGCGCAGGGGCGTGACCGGCGCTCGACCAGCGGTGTTGTGCGCGGTGTGCGCGGCACTCGTGGCCGTGCCGCGCTCGCTCGGCGCGGGAACGGCGGCGACGTGGTTCGTCGAGCCGGGGGTCGCGGCGGCGGGTGCGGTCGCCGGGGTGTCGTAGTGCAGCTCTTCGTCTGCCAGACCCAGGTAGACCATGGTTTTCTTGAGCGGGTTGGACATGTCGACCTCCGTGTTGGTGATTCTAGTTATGAGATTAACCGTGGGCCGGTCGAATCCCGGTAATTGCGGTGCCAATTCGTAGGTGTGTCGCCCCTTCGAGGATGGCGTCAGCGTAGTCCTGACTCATGCCGATCGACAGGGAGGTCGCGTCTGGTGCCCGGTCGCGCATCCGTTCACTGAGTTCGCGCACCCCGGCAAAGGCCCGCCGGGCGTCGCCGTCTTGCGGGGCGACAGCCATCAGGCCAAGCAGGCGCAGTCCAGGGGACTGCAGCACCTCGTCCACGAGCTGCGACAGCCCCGACGGCTGAACCCCACCGCGGGCCGGGTCATCCGTGAGGTTCAGCTGGATGAAGCAGTCCCGTTGCAGCGGTTCGCCTGACTCTGATGACACGCTGAGCGCCCGCACGAGCGAGTTCCGGTCGATACTGTGCAGAACCTGCGCGTACGCACGAATCTGCCGAGCCTTCTTGCCCTGGATCTGCCCGACGAAGTGCCAGGTCAGCGGCTCAGCGTGCAGCTGGGCCGCCTTGTCCTGGGCTTCCTGATGCCGGCTCTCGCCGAAGTCCCGTACGCCCAGCTCGACCAACTGCGTGATCATGCTCAGCGGCTGAAACTTGGTGACGGCGATCAGGGTGATGTCGGCGGGATCCCGTTCGGCCCGGGCCGCTGCATCGGCGACCCCGGACCGCACGGTGTGCAGCCGTGCGGCCAGGGAGCCGTGCTCGGCGGGCTCGGAATTACTTGAGGAAATCGGGGATGTCGAGGTCATCCGGGTCTTCCTCGAAGGCGGGGTCGACGACGGTTGCTCCACCGGCGGCGGAATCGTCGCTGGACCAGACCGACGACCCGGCGAGTTCCTCGGCGCTGAAGGCCGCTTCGCGGGTGGTGTCGGCGGGGGCTCCGGTCGACGCGGTCGCCGCTCCGGCGCCGCTGGCGATGCCGGCGGCGACCAGGTCTGCACGGCGCACCTCGACGGCCTTGGCGCCGGGCTCGCCGCCGTCAAAGCCGGCGGCGATGACTGTGACCCGCACTTCGTCGCCCAGCGTGTCATCGATGACGGCACCGAAGATGATGTTCGCCTCGGGGTGCACTGCTTCCTGCACGAGACGGGCGGCGTCGTTGATCTCGAAGATGCCCAGGTTGGACCCGCCCTGAATGGACAGCAGCACGCCATGGGCGCCGTCGATGCTGGCTTCCAGCAGCGGCGAGGCGACGGCCAGTTCGGCGGCCTTGATGGCACGGTCGGCGCCGCGAGAGGAGCCGATGCCCATCAGCGCGGAGCCGGCGCCCTGCATGACAGACTTGACGTCGGCGAAGTCGAGGTTGATCAGGCCGGGCGTGGTGATCAGGTCGGTGATGCCCTGCACACCGGCGAGGAGCACCTGGTCGGCGGTGGCGAAGGCTTCGAGCATACTGATGCCGCGGTCGCTGATCTCCAGCAGGCGATCGTTCGGCACGACGATGAGCGTGTCGACCTCATTCT
>JBBQYN010000026.1:0-14261 GCA_038208655.1 Actinomycetales bacterium | reverse complement strand
CCTGGAACGAGCGACTCCCGTTTGAGGATTGGCTTGCGGGGTTTCGATCCTCGCAAGCTCGGCCTCAACCAGCGAGATAGGGGTTCGGCGGCGTCGCCCGGGAGCATTCCGGATGCCACGGCTCTTGCCGAGCGTCGGGCTAACGTCGTGCAGGCCGTCGAGCGCCTAGTCGCGCCGCGGGAACCGGCCGAAGCATCCGTTTGATGGGCGCTCGCCCGAGAGCAGCTACCTCGCCCGAGAGTAGCTACTGAATCGTGCCCTTCAGCGGATCGCCGAAGGGCTCGTTCTCGAGCACGGTGACGTCGGTCGGCTCGGCCTGCAGGCCGAGCAGCAGAGCGTTGAGCTGGCTCATCGCCGCGCCTGCGGCGTGCGCGGCAAGGTTGGCCGCGTCGGCCCAGCGCTCGATGATCACGACGTGAGTCGTACTCCGGTGCGCGGCGTAGAGCTCGCAGCCCGGCTCGGCGTGAACCGCGGGCGCCACGAGGGCGAAGGCATCCAGGATCTCCTGCAGCTTGCCGGGCATCGGGGTGAGTGTGGCGACGACGACGACCGACATAGGTTCTCCTCAGAACGACCCGGCGAGGTGCGGGTGCTTCCACCGTACTGCGCTGGCCCCGACGAGGCCGGTCCCGCGGGGACCGAATCAGGCCCGGTGACCGCCGGGGCCGCCGAAGCGGTTAAACTGATTCGACTATGGCTACTTTTGGAAACCTCTCAGATCGCCTGGCCGAAACGTTCAAGAATCTCCGCACCAAGGGCAAGCTCAGCGCAGCGGATGTCGACGGCACCGTTCGCGAGATTCGGCGCGCACTGCTCGACGCCGACGTGGCCCTCGAGGTCGTCAAGGCCTTCACGGCCGTCGTGCGCGAACGCGCGCTCAGCGACGAGGTCAGCAAGGCCCTGAACCCGGCCCAGCAGGTCGTGCAGATCGTCAACGAAGAACTCGTGCAGATTCTCGGCGGCACCCAGCGCCGACTGGAATTCGCCAAGAAGCCGCCGACGATCATCATGCTCGCGGGCCTGCAGGGCGCCGGTAAGACCACCCTCGCCGGCAAGCTCGCCAAGTGGCTCGCCAAGGACGGGCACACCCCGCTTCTGGTCGCCGCCGACCTGCAACGCCCCAACGCGGTCACCCAGCTCGAGGTCGTCGCCAAGCAGGCCGGGGTCGCCGTGTACGCGCCCGAGCCCGGCAATGGTGTCGGCGACCCGGTCAAGGTCGCCCGCGACGGTGTGAAGTATGCCCTGCAGAAGGTCTACGACGTCGTGATCGTCGACACCGCCGGGCGCCTCGGCGTGGACGCCGAGCTCATGAAGCAGGCCGCCAACATCCGCAAGGCCATCGACCCCGACGAGGTTCTCTTCGTCATCGACGCCATGATCGGCCAGGACGCCGTCGCCACGGCGAAGGCCTTCCAGGACGGCGTGGACTTCACCGGTGTCGTGCTCACCAAGCTCGACGGTGACGCCCGCGGTGGCGCCGCCCTGTCGGTGGCCTCGCTCACCGGCCGGCCGATCATGTTCGCCTCCACCGGTGAGGGCCTCGACGACTTCGAGCCCTTCCACCCCGACCGCATGGCCGGCCGGATCCTCGACCTCGGTGACATCCTCACCCTGATCGAGCAGGCCCAGGGCGCGTTCGACGAAGACGAGGCCCGCAAGGTCGCCGAGAAGTTCGCGACCGACACGTTCACCCTCGACGACTTCCTCGGCCAGATGCAGCAGCTGCGCAACATGGGTTCGATCAAGAAGATGATGAGCATGCTGCCCGGCGCCGGCGCCATGAAGCAGCAGCTGGAAAACTTCGATGAGGGCGAGATCGTGCGCACCGAGGCGATCATCCAGTCGATGACCAAGCTGGAACGCACCACCCCGAAGCTGCTCAACGGCTCCCGGCGGTTGCGCATCGCGCGCGGCTCCGGCTCAAGCGTCACCGAGGTCAACCAGCTCGTGCAGCGCTTCGATCAGGCCGCCAAGATGATGAAGACCGTCGCCCGCGGCGGTATGCCCAACATTCCCGGCATGGGCCCGGTCCCCGGTGTTCCGTTCGCCGGCGGCAAGAACAAGCAGCAGGCTAAGAAGAAGGGCTCCAAGTCGGGCAACCCGGCCAAGCGGGCCGCCGAGAACGCGGCGATCGCGTCGGGCGTGAAGCCGACCACCCCGTCGACGGATGCCGCCGGTTCCGGTTTCGGCCTCGGCGGCAGCGCCCAGCCGGGCCGCGGAAAGGCCGGCGGGCCGAGCGCGGAAGAGATGGAAGCCCTGCAGAAGATGCTCGGCCGCTCCTAAACGCCGAGCGGGCGGGCCGCCTACGATGGGCGCATGACGCCCACGACGACCCGCCCGGCACGCCTCGGCGTGCAGATCGCCCCGCAGCACGCGCCCTACGAGAAGATCCGTGACACCCTGACCGAGGTGGAAGCGCTCGGGGCCGATATCGCGTTCAACTGGGATCATTTCTTTCCGCTGACCGGAGAACCGGACGGCCTGCACTTCGAGTCCTGGACCCTGCTGGCGGCGTGGGCCGAGCAGACCAGCACCATCCAGCTCGGCGCCCTGGTCAACTGCAACAGCTACCGCAACGCCGACCTTCAGGCCGACATGGCCCGCACCATCGACCACATCAGCGACGGCCGGTTCATCTTCGGCACCGGCGCCGGCTGGTTCGAACGCGACTACAGCGAGTACGGCTACGAGTTCGGCACCCCGGGCTCCCGGCTGAACGCGCTCAGCGACAGCCTGGACCGCATCGAGGCGCGCTGGGCCCGACTGAACCCGCCGCCGGTGCGTGATATCCCGGTGCTCATCGGGGGCGGCGGCGAGAAGAAGACGCTGCGCATCGTGGCCCAGCACGCCGACATCTGGCACTCCTTCTCCGACCCCGCCGTGCTCGAGCACAAGCTCGGCGTTCTTTCCGCTTGGTGCGACACCGTCGGTCGCGACCTGGCCAAGATCGAGATCTCCACGGAGTTGCGCGGCCGCACCCCGGCCGAGGCCGACGAGCTCTACGACCTCGGCGCACGGCTGTTCACCATCGGAATCTCCGGGCCCGACTACGACCTCGTCCCGGTAACGGACTGGCTGGCCTGGCGCGACTCCAAGAACGGCTGACTCTCCGACGCCGTGTCGACGGCCGCTAGCTCAGGCCGGTAAGGAGCTCCTGACGCAGGGATCGCACCACCGCGGGAAGGCTGCCGCCTGCCGCGGCCGCCACGGCCAGCTGGCGCTGGTAGCTTGCGCCCCGGTCCAGAATCAGGTTGAGCTGCAACAGCTCGGTCAGGCAGTTCAGCCGTTCGGCGACGGGGGAGAGAACCTCGATGAGGCGGCGCACGTCAGCCGTCACTGGTCGTTCGGTGCCGGCGGCGTCCACGATCACCTCGGAGTCCATGCCATAGCGTGCGGCCCGCCACTTGTTCTCCCGCACGAACCACTGCGGCATGCGCGGCACGGTCTCGCCCGCGTCCAGCCGGGTACTCATCCATTCGACCAGGCACTGGATCAGGGCGGCGATCGCGCCCAGCTCCTGCGTGGTCGAGACGCCGTCGCAGACCCGGATTTCAATCGTGCCCCAGCGCGGCGAGGGGCGAATGTCCCAGCGCACCTCGGTGACGTCCTCGATGACCCCGGTGACGGTCATGTCGTCGACGTACCGTTCCCACGCCTCCCAGTCGGCCAGGTCCCAGGGCAGCCCCGCAGTGGGCAGCTGCTGGAACATCAGCGACCGGTTACTGGCGTAGCCGGTGTTCACGCCCGCCCAGAACGGGCTCGACGCACTCAGCGCCTGCAGGTGTGGAATGTAGCTGAGCAGCCCGTTCAAAATGGGAATGACCTTGGCCTTGTCGTCGATGCCCACGTGCACGTGAATGCCCCAGATCATCATGTTGCGCCCCCACCACTGGGTGCGGTCGATGAGCTTGTGGTAGCGCGGCTTGTCCGTGACCTCCTGGTCAAACCATTGCCCGAACGGATGCGATCCGCTGCAGACCGGGTACACGCCGAGGGGCTCGGTGATCGCGCGAACCTCCTCAACCTGGCCGGCGACATCCGCTACCGCTGCGGCGACGGTGGTGTGCACGCCCGAGACCAGCTCCACCGTGTTCAGCAGCAGCTCCCCGGTGATCTGTGGGTGCGGGGACCCGTCCGGGCCGCGCAGCGCCTCCAGCACGTCACCGCCGATGGAGCGCAGGTCACCGGTGTGCCGGTCGACGAGGGCCAGCTCCCATTCAATGCCCACGGTGGAGCGGGCGGACCGCGCGAAATCGAGTGCCATGGTGCTCCTTCGATCGTTTTCACGACCATTCTGGGGTTCGATTGTCACAATTGGATTATCTCTGACATAATGATCAGTCGAGATCTCTTCTGCCTCACCCTCTAATCAGGTGGAGGAAGATCCCCTAGAGCTTATTGCCGAGTGTGCCCCCACGCGCACGGCCATGTGTTCGAAAAACACCGAATCAACACAGGAGTAATCGTGGCTGTCAAAATCCGTCTGAAGCGCATGGGTAAGATCCGTGCACCGTACTACCGCGTCGTCGTCGCCGACGGTCGCACCAAGCGCGATGGTCGAGTGATCGAAGAAATCGGCATCTACCACCCCACGCAGGAGCCCTCGATCATCGAGATCAAGAGCGACCGTGCGCAGTACTGGCTCAGCGTCGGCGCCCAGCCGACCGAGCAGGTTGCCGTGCTGCTCAAGCTGACCGGCGACTGGGGCATCCACAAGGGTGACAAGAACGCCAAGAACACCGTCAAGATCAAGGAGCCGAAGGTCCCCTTCGTCGCCGACGAGAAGAAGAAGCCGGTTCTGCGTCCCAAGGCTGACAAGCCCACCGTTACGCCGAACGAGCCGGCCGAGGCCGTCACCGACGCAGCCGAAGCAGACAAGGCGTAATTTTGCTTGCACCCGCGCTTGCGCACCTCGTGAAGGGGATCGTTGATCACCCCGATGATGTGCACGTTGTCGAAAAAAGTTCCCCCCGTGGCGATGTTCTCGAGGTTCGTGTGAACCCCGAGGACCTCGGTCGGGTCATCGGCCGCGCCGGTCGCACCGCGAAAGCGTTGCGCACCCTGGTGGCCGCACTGGCCGACGGTAAACGAGTGCGGGTCGACGTCGTCGACACCGACTTCTAAGCCTCGCTGTGACGACTATGACCGACAACGCAGAGCCCCGCGCCCAGCTTCGGGTGGGACGGTTGACCAAGGCCCACGGCCTCAAGGGTGCCATCAAGCTTGAATTGTTCACGGATGACCCGGGGCGACGTTTCGTCCCGGGCGCCGTGTTCACGCTGCAGGTCCCGACCGGGTCCGCCTGGCACGGGAAAACCGTCGAACTCGTCGAGCTGCGCTGGTACAACCAGCACGCCGTCGGATTCTTCAAAGACGTACCGGATCGTGAAACCGCCGAGACACTGGCGAAGGCGATTCTCTGGATCAACCACGACGCCGACGAGCAGTCCACCGAGAAAGATGCCTGGTATGATCACCAGCTCATCGGACTCGCCGTGCACCGCGACGGCGTCAAGATCGGCACCATTGCCCGGCTGGAACACCTGCCGGCCCAGGACCTGCTGATTCTCAAAACTTCCGCCGGGGAGGTCATGGTGCCCTTCGTGAAGGCCATCGTGCCCTCTGTCGACATCAAGGCGGGCGTGGTCACGATCACGCCGCCGCCGGGCCTGCTCGAAGAGATCCCCGAGCCGGTCCTCCCCGACCTTCCCGAGGCCGTGTCCGACGCTGACACCGAGGCCGAGGCCGAGCCCGCCACCGACACCCCGACCACGGCGCCATAGCTGCCTGACTGTCGATTTTCTGCAGCGGTGAGCGCCGCGCACCCGTATCCGGGTGTGCCGCGCTCACCGCTGCAGTTTTTCGACACGTCGGACCTCGCTTGGCCCTGTCGAGGCCGGCCCGAATGTGCGTGCGTTGCCAGCGGTGCTCGCCGCGGCGGGTGATCTCGAGAATGGCCCGTTCCACGGATGCCCATCTCGTCATCACCTGCAGGTAGGTCACCCGCACCACGAGATAACCCCGCCACACCAACTCGAGGTCTCGGGCACGGTCGCGCTCGTAGGCGTCCTGGTCGGTGTGGTGTGCGCGGCTGTCCAGCTCGAGGACCAGCCGGTCGCCGACCGCCAGATCGACCCGGCCGACTCCCGCGATCTGTACCTGGCTGCGCACCCGCAGGTTGTGACCGCGCAGGTGTAGTCGCGCCAGGGTCTCGAGGCCCGACGCGCAGCCCGCGTCGACGAGACCCAGCATCCACTCACGGTGCACCCCGGCCAGGGCCCACGCGAGCCGGTCCGTCGTGAGGAGCTGCAGGTTGAGCAGCGAGTCGAACGCCACCACGGCGGCGTCCCGAGGCATGCAGCCGGCCAGACAGGCGGCGGCGTCGTCGATCAGCTCCCGCGGGTCGGTCGGGTTGTTCACCGGCCCGCGCCAGTGCGTCACGACGGACGGCTGCCTGCCCCATGACGCGAGCGGGTGCGCGCGATCGGCGGGCGAGCGTAAGAGCGCGCGCGTTCCGTTCACGTCTACGTGCAGGCGACCGTCGGGTACCAGCCACACCTGTAGCGGCGCGAGCCGTGACACACACGTCACCCGGCCACCCACTCGCAGAGCACGCACCGTGTCGCTCTCATCGTGGGGGAGGCAGTACCAGCCCGAGCGGATGCGATGCACTCCGCCGGCCAGGCAGGCCCGCTCCAGGTCTTTCTGAGACACGCCAGCGGCTCTCAGGGTGCGGCCGTGGGCCACGCCGCCGAGGTGGAGCAGGGCCTGCGTCGAATCCGTCATGGCGGCAGTCTGGCGCGGGTCCAGCCGCGGCGCTGCCGGGCCGGGGGATCTGTGGATAACCGGCCGGGTGGGCCCGGGTCGTGTCGATCTTCTGCAGTGCACAGCCGACGGATGCCCATGGCGAGCCCCGCCCGCTGTCAGCTGCAGGTTATCGACACCTGCGATTCGGCTCGGCCGGCCTACACGTCCAGGCGGTAGCCGCGCTTGACCACGGTGGCGATCACCGCAGCCGGCAGCGCCTGACGCAGACGGCCCAGCGATACCTCCATGGCATGGTCGTCGGGGGTGCCCGACAGGGTCTGGGTGAGTTCGTCGCGCGAGACCACGGCGCCGCGCGCGGCCACGAGCGCACGCATCAATGCCAGCGCGGTCGGGGGCAGAGCCACCCGTTGGCCGGCAACATCGACCATGGTGCCGCGCAGCGCGAGCGGTCCGTGCCGGGTGGCGACACGATCGATGCCGAACCGTTCCAGGTGTTCACAGACCAGCCGGATCAGCGCGCCCATGCGAAAACGGGTCGGCTGGATGGGCGCGATGCCGGCGGCCAGCAGTGGCGCCGCCGTGACCGGCCCCACGGCCGCCGCGAGCACGTTGTTTTGCAGTGCGAGCACGAGTTCCGGGTACATGCTCATGCCCTCCGCGGCGGCCAAGAGCGCATCCACGGCCGGTGCGCTCGTGAACGTCACGCAGTCCAGCTGCCGGGCACAGATGGCCTCGATGAGTTTGTAGACCCGCTCGTCGGTGTCGTCCACCGCGATCCAGCGGTACGGAGCCACGGTGATCACGCGTGCATGCACCGCCCGCAGCCGGTCCAGCTGCGCCTCGTCGGTGTGGCCGTGCACCTGAATGCCCACGGTCAGCCCGGGTGGGTACTCCGCGAGTACCTTGTCCACCAGCGAGGCCGTCGTTTCGGTATCGCTCATGCCGGCGTCGTTGAGCCCGGTGGCACGGATGCCCCCGCGCGCCTTGGGCCCCCGCACCAGAATCGTGGTCTGCGCGAATGCTTCCGTCAGGTCGTGCCCGATACCGCCCATCTCCGCCACCTCGAACCAGCGACGCACGCCGTACCCGGTGGTGGCCAGCAGAATGTCCGGGCGAGCCGCGATCATGGTGTGGGTGTCATCGAGCAGCGGGCCGTCCTGCTGCGAGTTCGCGATCCGCAGCGTCGGCGCGTGCATCACTCGGGCACCGCGCCGTTCGAACGCGTCGATCAGGTCGCTGGACCGGCGGTCGCTGGTCACGCCGATGCGAAAGCCCTCAAGCTGGTCGGGCTGGAATGCCGCCTGCGACAGCTCGGGCGCATCCGCGACAACGGGTGGTTCGGTGGGCTCGTTCGGCATCAGTCGACCGCCGCGAACTCGCCGGCACGGGCCAGCAACGCGTCGGCGCTCTCGTCGCCGGTGAAGGCCAGCCGCACAACATCACCGATCACGAGCACCGCGGGGGAGGTGACCCGGGCCTGCGCCGCTTCGGCCAGAACGGTCTCGAGGGTGGCGATGGTGGTGCGCTGGGTGTCGCTGAAACCGCGCTCGATGATCGCGACGGGCAGCTGCGGGCTCACGCCGTGTCGCAACAGCCCCTGGGTCAGGGTGGGCAGCGTGCCCACGCCCATGAGCACCACAATGGTGCCCCCGAGCAGGCTCAAGCCCTGCAGCTCGCGCTCCGTCAGCGGAGCATGGCCCGACATGACCGTGAAACCGTGGCTCAGGCCGCGGTGCGTCAGGGGGATGCCGGCGGCAGCCGGAACCGCGATCGCGCTGCAGACGCCCGAGATCACCGACACGGGAATGCCGTTGCGGTGGCAGGCGAGCACTTCTTCGCTGCCCCGGCCGAAGACGTACGGGTCGCCGCCTTTCAGACGCACCACGTGCACCCCGGTGAGGGCATGCTGCACCATCAAAGCTTCAATATCTCCCTGGCTGACCGCATGGTTTCCCGGATGCTTGCCCACATTGATCAGTTCGGCCCGCGGCGCCCAGACGGCCAGGTCATCGTGCGGGGCGAGACGGTCATAGAGCACCACGTCGGCGTGCAGCAGGGCGTCCACGGCGCCGACGGTGAGCAGTGCACCGTCTCCGGGCCCGCCTCCCACGAGGGTGACCCGTCCGGTTCCGCGGTGCGGCGACGGCTGCGCCCCTGAAGATCGGGCTGTCATGATTACTCTCCTCGAACGGGAATACGGCTTCCGCTTAATAAAACCGTAGCCGAGTCTGACCGCTCCTCGGCCGTCGCCGGTCGCATTTGGTCACGTTCGAGCACCTTCACGATGCTCGGGTCGGGTTCCACCGGCGCGTTCACGAAGGAGCGAAAACGGCGCAGGCGTTCCGGGTCGGCCAGCGTGGCCGCCCATTCGTCTTCGTAGGTGTCCACGTGCACGGCCATGGCGGCCTCAAGCTCATCGGCCAGGCCGAGGGAATCGTTGATGACCACCTCACGCACGTGCTCCAGGCCGCCGTCGAGGTCTTCCATCCACCGGGCGGTGCGCTGCATGCGATCGGCCGTGCGGATGTAGTACATCATGTAGCGGTCGATGTACGTGATCAGGGTCTCTTCGTCGAGGTCGCTGGCCAGCAGCTGCCCGTGCGAGGGCTGGAAGCCGCCGTTGCCGCCGACATACATGTTCCAGCCCAGGTCGCTCGCGATGATTCCCACGTCCTTGGCGCGGGCCTCCGCGCATTCCCGGGCGCATCCCGACACGCCGAACTTGAACTTGTGCGGCGCCCGCAGGCCTCGGTAGCGCAGTTCCAAACGGATGGCCAGGCCCACCGCATCCTGAACCCCGAACCGGCACCAGGTGGACCCGACGCAGGACTTCACGTTGCGCAGGGCCTTGCCATAGGCCTGCCCGGACTCAAAACCGGCGTCCACGAGGATGCGCCAGATGTCGGGCAGCTGCTCGAGCCGGGCACCGAACATGTCGATGCGCAGCCCGCCGGTGATCTTGGTATAGAGGTTGAAGTCCAGAGCGACCTGCGCGATCACGGCCAGTTTCGTGGGGGTGATCTCACCACCGGGAATGCGCGGCACGACGGAGTAGGTGCCGTCCTTTTGCATGTTAGCCATGGCCCGGTCGTTGGTGTCTTGCAGGGTGCCTCGGCCGGCGTCGAGAATGTAGGCCGCGTTCTGGCTGGCCAGGATGGATCCGATCGCCGGCTTGCAGACATCACAGCCGCGCCCGGTGCCGAACCGCTCGAAGATTTGCTCCGCGCTGGTGAGTTCGAGCACCCGTACCGACTCGAACAGTTCTTGGCGGCTGAGTTCGAAATGCTCGCAGAGCGCGTGCGAGACGGTCTGGCCCGAACGGGTCAGCTCGGCTTCGAGCAGTTTCTTCACCAGCGGAACGCACGACCCG
Organism: Actinomycetales bacterium; assembly: GCA_038208655.1. Classification (GTDB taxonomy): domain Bacteria; phylum Actinomycetota; class Actinomycetes; order Actinomycetales; family Microbacteriaceae; genus Cryobacterium. The sequence continues at coordinate 4,123 of JBBQYN010000026.1, read as the reverse complement.
CACTGGGTGCCGGCTCGGGTGCAGGTCTTCAGCGCGCCGAGCTCGGTGCAAGCCTCGGCGTGATCGCCGCGCACCGCGCCACGCACGGCACCGGCGGTCACCATGTTGCACGAGCAGACCAGGGCGTCTTCGGGCAGTTCGTCGCCGCCGGGGGCTTCCGCGCCCGCCGCCGACAGATACGCGGCCGGTTCGCTGGACAGTTCCCGACCCACCAGGGGGCGCAGCGCCGAGTACGGCGTGGCGTCACCCACGAAAAGACCGCCGAGCAGGGTCTTGGCGTCGTCGGTCATGACGAGCTTCTGGTACAGCCCGCGCGCCGGGTCGGCGTAGACGATCTCGAGCGCGCCCGGCGTCGTGGCCAGGGCGTCCCCGAAGCTGGCCACATCGACGCCGGAGAGCTTGAGCTTGGTGGCATCGTCGATGGTCGTGAACGTTGCGGAGCCGCCGAGCAGGCGATCGGCGACGACCTCGGCCATGGCGTTCGCCGGGGCGACGAGGCCGACGCAGCGACCGCCGTAGCTGGCCACTTCGCCGATGGCCCAGATGCTGGGGTCGCTCGTGCGGCAATCGTCGCCGATCACGATTCCACCGCGGCTGCCCAGTTCGAGGTGCGCCTCGCGGGCGAGCTCATCGCGCGGCGAGATGCCGATCGCGAAGACGACCATATCGGCCGGGATCTCCTCACCGTTGCCGAGGGTGACCGCGGTGGCCGCGGCGGTGCCGCCCGTGCCCGCGGTGCTGGTACTGGTAGTGGTGCTGGTGTCGCTGCCGAGAATGGCGGTGGGACGGGTGCCGAGGTGCAGGGTGATGCCCTGCGCGGTGATGAGCCGGCCGAGGGCCTGGCCGCCGCCGGCATCGAGCTGGGCGCTCATCAACCAGGCGCCGGAGTGCACGAGCGCGGCGTCGGCGCCAAGGCGGTGCAGTCCGCCGGCCGCCTCCAGCCCGAGCAGACCGCCGCCGGCCACGACGACCTTCGGGGTGCGGCCGAGGCTTTCGGTGAGCGCGGCGAGCTCGGCGACGAGGGCGTCGACGTCATCCAGGGTGCGGTACACCCGAATCAGCTCGGAGCCCGGTAGCGGAGGCACCGGCGCGCTGGACCCGGTGGCGAAGACCAACTCGTCGTAGTGCACCACGGAACCGGTGGAGGTGGTCACGGTGCGGGCGTCCCGGTCGACGGCCTCAGCGCGTTCACCGATGCGCAGACCGATGCGCTCGGAATCCCACACGCTCGTGGGCGTCAGGGTCAGGTCGATCGGGCCGGCCAGCCGCTGGCTGAGGGCGACCCGGTCATAGGGTAGATGGTTCTCCTCCGCAATCACCGTCACCGAGAGGGTCTGTTCCGTGTCGCGGGAGTGCAGGGCATCCGTCAAACGGTGCGCGGCCGGGCCTCCGCCGAGAATCACAACGTGGCGGCGGGTTTCGGGGGAGGAAGTCATCAGCGTCCTTTCGGGGCGGGTAATGCCGAGCGTACGGCGGTGCAGTTTCACCGTCGTGTCGCCCGTGTGTCCCGCTGTGTCAAAACCCCCACAACCCCCGAGGCGCTCTGTGAGGCAGGATTCACGCCACCGAAACACGAATCGTGTGTCGTTGAAATACAGCGCCCGTAGCGTGAAGCCATCGCACACGACAACAATGACTGAGCGACCACCGCCCATTCACCACGGCAAACCCTGGGAGCGCGACATGACACTGACAGCTGACCTGACACTCGCAGACATGAACCTGAACCTCACGGCCGGCAACGACCGCGACCTGGTCTGGGAGCGCGCCTGCGCCCTCTCCGACCTTGAGCCTTCCTGGGGTGAGGCCGCCCTGGTGCGCCAGGAGCAGATCGCCATGTTCCTGCTGTCGCCGACCGAGATCTACGCCGTCGCCCACCTCGACCCGCACAGCAACGCCCACGTCATGGCCCGCGGCATCGTCGGGTCCAAAGGGGACCGCCCCACCATCGCCTCACCGCTGCACAAGCAGGTCTACGACCTCGGCACCGGCGAATGCTTCTCCGACCCGGCACTGTCCCTGCAGACCTACCCGACACGCATCGTCAGCGGGTTCATTGAGGTCGCGGTCGCACGATGACCACCGCAGCGGTGCAGGACCGTCGACCCTGGGACGGGTGCCAGCCGGCGCTCGCCGCGGTGTCGCACGGCACCTCGTCACCGCTGGGCCAGAACGCCATCCAACGTCTCGTGACGGCCGTCGCCCAGGCCCGCCCGGACCTTGAAGTTGTCGGCGGTTTCGTCGACGTGCAACAACCCGACGTGGCCGCGACGCTGAACGGTCTGACGGCGCGGGACGCCCTCACAGCGCAGAGCCCCGCCGTGGTGGTTCCGCTGCTGCTGTCGGCCGGGTTCCACGTGCACGTCGACCTGCGCCGCGAGACCGCCGCCGTCGACCGGCCCACCACCGTCTCGGCGGCACTCGGACCGGACTGGCGCCTAATCGACGTGCTGGAACAGCGGCTGCGCGAGGCCGGCTACCGCGCCGACGACGAGATCGTGCTGGCGGCCGCCGGATCCAGCGACGATCGCGCCGTGCAGGACTGCCACGAGATGGGTCGCAGGCTCGCCGCCCGCCTCGGAACCCGGGTCAGCGTGGGGTTTCTCAGCGCCGCCTCGCCCCGGTTGGCCTGCGCGGTGACGACCGCCCGCATCCGTCGCCCCCAGGCTCGGGTTCTGATCAGTACCTACCTGATGGCACCGGGGTACTTTCTCGACCTCACCGAGCGGGCCGGCGCCGACCGGGTGAGCGCACCCCTGCTGGTCGCCCACGAGGACCCCCCGGCGGCCCTGGTGGAACTGGTCGTGGATCGCTACAGCGCGTCCGCCGGCAACGGGTTCGCGACCGGGCACGGGGCCGTACCGGCCCAGCAGCCCGCCCAGGTTCGGGATCGCGAACTGATCTCCTAAGCTTTAATGCATGCGCATTGACATCGTCACGATTTTTCCCGAGTTCTTCGATGTGCTCGACCTGTCCCTGCTAGGCAAGGCCCGCCAGAACGGCCTAATCGAACTGGGCGTGCACAACCTGCGCGATCACGCCCACGACCGCCACCACTCCGTGGATGACACCCCTTACGGCGGCGGCGCCGGCATGGTGATGAAGCCCGAACCCTGGGGGGAGGCCCTCGACGGCATCTTCGGCATCGACCCGGCCGGCACCGACCCGGCCGGCACCGACCTGGCCGACCCGGCCGCGATCGTGCCCGGTGAAACGGATGCCGCGCCCGGCCCCCTGCTGATCTTTCCGTCGCCGGCCGGCGAGCAGTTCACCCAGGCCATGGCCCGGGAACTCTCCGAGCACCCGCACCTGGTCTTCGCCTGCGGCCGCTACGAAGGAATCGACCAGCGCGTGGTGGACCACTTCGCCGCGCGCGGCGAAGTGCGCCTGATCAGCCTCGGAGACTACGTACTCAACGGCGGAGAAGTCGCCGTGATGGCCATGATTGAGGCCGTGGGCCGGCTGATTCCCGGAGTCGTCGGCAACCCGGAAAGCCTGGTGGAAGAGTCCCACGAGGGTGGGCTGCTGGAATACCCCAGCTACACCAAGCCGTCCACGTGGCGCGGCCTGGAGGTGCCGCCCGTGCTGCTCAGCGGACACCACGGCGCCATCAGCGCCTGGCGCCACGAACAGCAGGTGGAACGCACCCGCCGGGTGCGCCCAGACCTTCTGCCCGACGCTCCGGCCTGACCGGCCCGTGACACACCGGCCGCACACCGTGACGTTCGAAGTGCGCCGCCAGCGAACTTTGAGGATTCACGCAGCCGGCGCGCATAGTCTGATGTCGTGATCATCCGTCGTGCCTTCTATCACTGGCAGTTCATCGCCGCAGCCGCGCTGCCGCTCTGGCTGCTGGTGGGTTCCGCCATCTTCGGCTCCGGCGGATGGGCGGTGATCGGCGTGTTCTTCGGCGCGGTGATCCTCGGGCTGGGCCTGCTCGTGGTGGCCCTGGTCATCTTCGCCCGTAAGGACGTGCGCGAAACCCGCACCGTGTCCTGGGCCGACGTGGGCGTGCTCGGTCTTTGGCACCTGCTGATCATCAGCATCGGCTTCTCCAACAACGCCTCCGGCTGGGTGTCCCTGCTCGTGGTGCTGGTGGGCGTGGGGGCCTTCTGGTTCGCCC
>JBBQYN010000025.1:0-15167 GCA_038208655.1 Actinomycetales bacterium | reverse complement strand
GGGTGGTTCGCCTCGGCGAGGATGCGGCGGCCCTCCTCGACGTTGTTGCCGTCGAGCCGGACGACGAGCGGCTTGCTGGCCTCGTCGCCCAGGATCTGCAACGCCTGGACGATGACCTTGGAATCGGCGTTCAGATAAATCGACATGAGTTGTCCAGTCCCTTATTTCGAAGCCGCGTAAGCGAGTTCTGCTGCTTTGTCGGCCCCTTCGTCCATGGTGTCGGCGAGGGTGACCAGCGGGTGGTTCGCCTCGGCGAGGATGCGGCGGCCCTCCTCGACGTTGTTGCCGTCGAGCCGGACGACGATGCGCTTTTGAAGTTGGCCACCGCCTTCTTTGGACCCCAGAATCTCCAGCGCCTGCACGATCCCGTTCGCGACGGCGTCGCAGGCGGTGATGCCGCCGAAGACGTTCACGAAGACGGCCATGACCTGCGGGTCGCCCAGAATGACGACGAGTCCGGCGGCCATGACCTCAGCGGATGCTCCGCCACCGATGTCGAGGAAGTTGGCGGGCTTGACGCCGCCGAAGTCTTCGCCGGCGTACGCGACCACGTCGAGGGTCGACATGACCAGCCCGGCGCCGTTGCCGATGATGCCGACTTCGCCGTCGAGCTTCACGTAGTTGAGTCCGGCGGCCTTGGCCTTGGCCTCGAGCGGGTCCGCAGCGGCGGCGTCCTCGAGCAGGGCGTGCTTGGGGTGGCGGAAGTCGGCGTTCTCGTCGATGGTGACCTTGCCGTCGAGGGCGATGATGTCGCCCTCTTCGGTGAGAACGAGCGGGTTGACCTCGACGAGGGTGGCGTCTTCGCCGGTGAACACGTTGTACAGCTTCACGAAGACAGGGGCGACCTTGTCGACCAGGTCGGCGGGGAACTTCGCGTCGATGGCGATCTGGGTGGCCACGGCGAGGTCGATGCCGACCGCCGGGTCAATCGAGGTGTACGCGAGGGCTTCGGGCTTCTCGACGGCGAGAACTTCGATCTCCACGCCGCCCTCGTAGCTGGCCAGCGAGAGGTAGGAACGGTTGGACCGGTCCAGCAGCACGGAGAAGTAGAACTCCTGCTTGATGCGGGCACCGCCGGCGACCATGACGCGGCCCACGGTGTGGCCCTTGATGTCCAGGCCCAGGATGTCCCGGCCGGCAGCCTCGGCGTCGGCCGGGGTCTTGGCAACCTTGACGCCGCCGGCCTTGCCGCGGCCGCCGACCTTGACCTGCGCCTTGACGACGACGACACCGCCCAGCTTCTCGGCTGCGGCACGCACCTCGTCGGGGGTGTCCGCGATGATTCCCGGCAATACGGGAACGCCGTACTCCTCAAAAAGGTCTCTGGCTTGGTATTCGTAAAGATCCACGCTGCTCTTCCAATCCGCATCTGAGCGCTCACGCTGCTTTGGGGGTGATGGTGACAGCAGTCATTGCCGTAATTTAGCTCGACATCAAGACATACCGACCCGTAGAAACTCTATCGGGTGAATCGAGCGGGGCGACGCATCGGTTTTCCCGGCACGCAGGCCACCATGTGCACCTCCCGGATGCCCCCGGGGATGCACCCGGGGATGCACCCCCGCAGTCGCCCCGGCGAGGCAGGCTAGCCACACCTTGCTGGACTCTGGGATCCTCGCCTGCTTATCTACTGTTATGACGAAAATCGACCACGGAATTGAACCGCACGCGGCAGGCCTCGCCTCGCGTCTGAACTGGCTGCGCGCCGGCGTGCTCGGCGCCAACGACGGCATCGTATCGGTTGCGGCACTGGTCGTGGGCGTTGCGGCCGCCACGACCGATTCATCGGTGATTTTCATCGCGGGTATCGCCGCACTGTTGGCCGGCGCGATTTCGATGGCGCTGGGCGAGTACGTTTCGGTGAGCAGCCAGCGAGATTCCGAGCGGGCTCTCATTGCCAAGGAAACCTGGGAGCTGGAGAACCAGCCCGAGCAGGAGCTGGCCGAACTGGCCGGCTTCTATGAGCAGAAGGGGCTCACGGCCCACACCGCCCGGCAGGTGGCGCAAGAGTTGACCGATCATGACGCCCTCGCCGCGCACCTTGAGGTGGAACTGCACATCACGGCCGAAGACGTCTCGAACCCGTGGACGGCTGCGTGGGCGTCGTTCGTCGCGTTCACGGTCGGCGCGGCGCTTCCGCTGCTCGCGGTGCTCCTGCCCCCGCAGGAGTGGCGGGTCGCCGCGACATTCGGTGCCGTGCTGGTCGCCCTCGTGATCACCGGGTGGCTCAGTGCCTACCTCGGCAACAGCCCGAAGCCGCGCGCCATCGCCCGCATCGTGATCGGCGGGCTTCTGGCCCTCGCCGTGACCTACGTCATCGGCGGCCTCATCGGCGGGGCGTAGCGTGAGCGCATGATGACATCGGGCATGACCCCACCCCTCTCACCGGCCCGCACCGCGACGCGCACGACCGTGCGGGTTGCGGTGACGGATGCCCTTCTGGTGCTGACCTTCGTGCTGATCGGCCGGGCCAGCCATGGCGAGGGCCTGCTGGCCACGCTCGAAACGTATTGGCCTTTTCTCGTGGGGCTGACGGCGGGGTGGCTGCTGACCCGGGCGTGGCGGCATCCGCTTGCGGTGGTGCCCACCGGACTGGTCATCTGGGTGAGCACCGTGCTGGTGGGTCTGGGCCTGCGGTTCGTGACCGGGCAGGGCACCCAGCTGAGCTTCATGATCGTGACCACCGTCGTGCTCGGGGTGTTCCTGCTGGGCTGGCGGGCGGTCGCCGCGCTCATTCGACGCCGCCGCACTGCCACGCGGGGATAGCGCCTCCCGAGCGCGGTCGTCGCGGTCAGTCGTCGTCGCGGTCAGTACTCGTCGCGGTCGACGTCGATCTCGTCGTCCGCTGCGGGCTCGACCGCCCGATCGTCGGCGTCGATGCCCCAATCGCCGAGTTCGTCGTCGGTGTCGGTGTCATCGAGAACGAAACCCTCGTCGTCGATGACCGGATCGACGTCGATGGTGTCGCGGTCGTCATCGGTCCAGAATCGGTCGGCGTCAGGTGTCATGTGCTGGCCTCCACAGGTCTCGGGGTCGGTTGGAACCGGGTTTGCCGCGGTCGAGGGTGCCTCCCGGGCTCTGATTCGCGGGCAACGGTACGCCCTCGGATGCCGCCGATCAAGACCCCTCGATGACTCTGGGGAGAGTTGCTCAGCGGCGGCGCAGGCCGGGGGTGGCGAGCAGGCTGCCGTCGCGCAGCACGGCGAGCACCTCGATGGGCCAGCGGCGGGTGCAGAGGTCGAGGGTGGCCTCGCCGCCGGCCACGATCGCGGTGGCGAGCACGTCTGCCGTGACGATATCGGCGGCGAGCACGCTCACCTGCAGGAACGGGGAGGGCGTGCCGGGGCTGGGCGTCCAGATATGCTCGCCGCGTTCCGCACTGCCCGACGTCGCGACGGCCCGCAGCGGGGTGCCCAGCGCGAGCGTGGCGAGAACGTCGAGGCGGTCCTGCGGGTTGACGATCGACACCGGCCAGGATGCGGTCTCGCCGGGCCCGCCCGCGTGTGGCTGCCCGTGCACGAGGATGTCGCCGCCCGCGTTCAGTGACCAGTCTCCGTGTCCAAGCGCCAGCAGGCCGGCCCCGGCCTCCTCAAGGGCGAGCGCTTTCACGACCCCGGACAGGTCGATCACGCCGTCGGCGCGGTGCGGGGTGAAGACCCCGTCGGTCTGGTCCCGCCACTGCAGGGCCAGCGCGTAGCAGTCGCGCAGGTCGGGGCTGGCGTTGGTGAGGCGCAGTCGCCCGCTCGCCACCCGGCTCAGCTCCGACTCGGGGCGATACAGGCTGAAGCGCTCGTTCCAGCGTTGGAAGACCGCGTCGACGCCGTCGCGGGCGGCCTGCCGGGACCCCTCGATCTGGCCATCACCGGTTCGGCCGGGTAGCCGCACGCTGACCATGGTGCCCATCGTCTCAATGGTGAGCGCGGTCCCTTGGCTCGGTGCGGTCATCGTCAGAACCCGGCCGCGTCGAGGGCTGATTGCAGGGATTGCGCGTAGCCCATCGAGGTGTACGTGGCCCCGCTCACGTTCTGCACGCTGGCCGCCTGGGCCTGCAACACCTCGCTGCGCAGCACCGGCGCGGCCCGGTTGCTGATCATGACCGAGCGGCCATCGTGATTGGTCAGCTGCAGCGCGGTGACCTCGGTGATGGTGCCGTTGCTGATCGTGACCGCCACCTGCACCGGACCGAACCGGGTCTGCACCGCAGTGCCGGTGCTGGTGGCTGACACGGCGGCGGCGGGTGCCGGTGCGGGCTGCGTGGGTGTGGAGGGAGTCGCGGCGGCCGGTACTGCGGCACTGGCGGCGGTGGCCGAGGCCAGGTTCTGGCCTGCGTCGACCGCCTGCACGCCGAGCTGCCAACCCACGCCGAGCACGGCGACGGAGGCCACGGTGGCCATCAGGGTTGCGCGGAGTCTCACCAGTCAAACCGTTCGTAGTGGATCTGCCGGTTCGGCAGTCCGGCGGAGCGGGCGTCGCGCACCACGGCGTCGGTCCAGCGGCGCGGACCGCAGACGTACACGTCGCTCTCGGCCAGCTGCGGCACCAGGGTACCCAGGGTGATGCGGGCCGCCGTGACGTCGGCGGGCAGCCAGCTGTCGGATCCGGGCGCCCGGGTGCCCGAGATGATGCGCAGGTCCGCGCCGCGCCGCCGGCACAGCTCGGTGATCTCGGCACTGAGGTAGCTGTCGTGCACCGAGTGCGAGCGCAGCAGCACGGTGGCGTCGCCGGGCGCGAAATCGGCCGACTCCAGCAGCGACCGGATCGGGGCGGCGCCGATACCGGCGGCCACCAGTACCAGGTGCCGGGCCGAGCGGGCCCGGTCGGTGAAGATGCCGTAGGGCCCTTCGAAGCTCACCCGGGTTCCCCGACGCAGGCCGGTCAGGTGCGCCGACGCGTCACCGAGCGCCCGCACCGTGATGCGCAGGGCGTCGTTCTGCGGGGCGGCAGAGAGCGAGAACGGGTGCGCCTGCCACCACAATCCGCGGCTCCAGAACCGCCAGATGAAGAACTGGCCGCCGGCCGCTCGCAACCGATTGATGTCGCGCCCGGTGATGCGAATCGAGGCCACCCCCGGCGCGATGAGTTCCACGCTGTCGACCACGAGGCGGTGCCGCAGCGAACGCAGCACGGGAAGGGCGAAACGGTACAGCACGATGGCGCCGGCGACTCCGAGGTAGAGCACCAGCCAGTAGTAGCGGGCGATGGTGTTCTCGGCGAACAGGCTGCCCACGCTCAGCTGGTGCGGGATCGACACCAGCACGGCAAGGTAGCCGAGCAGGTGCACGGCGTGCCAGGCCTCATACCGGAACCGGCGGCGCACGACCACGAGCGAGGTGACGACCACGGCCACGAGCAGGGCCAGTCCCAGGAAGGCCAGCGGCATGTCGGGCAGCGTGGTCAGCATGCTCCACGTTTCGGCGACCAGGTTCACCTGTTCGGCGGCGGCGTATCCGCCGATCAGCAGCGCCGCGTGGGCGAGCAGCAGGTACAGGGCGGGCTTGCCGAGTTTCTGGTGCAGGGCCATGGCACTGTCGTGCCCGAAGGCCCGGTCGATCGGGGGAATCCGCGCGGCGAGCAGCATCATCACGAGCAGCAGGTCGGTGCCGATCAGGCCGGCCACGATGCCCGCGGACGTGAGGGCGTCGGCGAGGGAGCCGAATTGGTTCGCTCCGCCGTCGGCGAGGAAGATCGCCACGACGAGGGCGACCGAGGTGATGCAGAGGGTCGTCAGGGTGTCGGCCACACGCATGCGCTGACGGTAGGCCGGGCGCACCGGCAACCGGCGGGCACGGCGCGGGGCCGGCGCGCTGCCAATGGTGCGCGGAATTCGGGTGTCGAGGCTCATAGAACGAGCATCCGACCGGAGCTCATCGATCGGCTATCAAGAACCTTCGGGCACGCTGTGAGCCTCCCCTGCACTGGCTATGGGACGTACCTGCTATGTGACGTACCGGCCACGGGACGTACCGGCCACGCGGCCGGTTCGGTGACCGGGTGCACGCTAGATCTTCTCGATCGGCGCGACCTTGATCAGCAACTTCTTCGATCCGGAACTGTCGAACTGCACATGGGCGATGCGTTTGGTGCCCTCGCCGGTGACCTGGTTGACCGAGCCGTCACCGAAGTCGACGTGACGGATGCGGTCGCCCGCCTCCAGGGTGAGGCTGCCGTTGTCGCGCACGGTGCCCGTGATGCGGTTCGCCCATTCGGTTTTGGTTTTCGCCGGGGCCGGCGGCAGGCCGGCCTGCTCGGTGCTGCGACCGTTGAAACCGCCACCGAAACCGTCCCGGCGCACGTTCAGGGCACGCGGCTGGGTGCCGCCGCGGGAGTTCGCCATGCCCGGAGACTGTTTCCAGTCAATCAGCAGCGCGGGGATCTCCTGCAGGTAGCGGCTGGGCATGGCCACGTTGGTTTCGCCGAACTGGGACCGGGTCATGGCCAGGGACAGGTACAGCCGTTGCCGGGCGCGGGTGATGCCCACGTAGAACAGCCGGCGTTCTTCGGCCGGACCGCCGGGCTCGTTGGCCGACATCTGGTGCGGCAGCAGCCCCTCTTCGATGCCGGTCAAGAACACGGCCTCGTACTACAGGCCCTTCGCGGTGTGCAGCGTCATGAGCGACACCGTTCCGGAGGCGTCGTCGAGGTCGTCGGCGGCGGCAACGAGCGAGACCTGGGTGAGAAAGTCCACCAGCCCGCCGTCGGGGTTCTCCTTGTTGAAGTCCTTGGTCTGGGAGACCAGTTCTTCGATGTTCTCGGCGCGGGCCTCGTCTTGCGGGTCACGGCTGTTGCGCAGCACCGACAGCAGGCCACTGCCGGCGAGCACGTGCTCCAAAACTTCCGAGACGTTGGACCCGCCACTGCCGGTGCCGTCTTCGGCGATCACGGTGGGCACCAGCATCAGCGCGGCTTCATCGAGCAGTTCGGCCAGTTTCAGGATGGCCCCGGTCACCTTCGGGCCGAGGCCGAGGGCGCTTGAGGTGCGCATCGCCTGCCGGAAGGTGAACCCGTTGTCGTCGGCGTACCGGGCCAGCGCCGTCTCGGTGGCTGGTCCGATGCCGCGCTTGGGGGTGTTCAAAATGCGTCGCAGAGCCAGTTCGTCGACCGGGTTCGCGACGGCGATGAGGTAGGCGAGGGCGTCTTTAATTTCGGCGCGTTCGTAGAATTTGGTGCCACCGACGACGCGGTAGGGCGTGGCGGAGCGTACCAGGATTTCTTCGAGCGCGCGGGTCTGGGCGTTGGTGCGGTAGAACACGGCCATGTCGCGGTAGGCCATGCCGGCGCGGTGCAGCACGTCGATCTCGTCGGAGACGAACTGGGCCTCGTCGTGGCCGGAGTACGCGGTGAACCCCACGATCTTCTCTCCGTCGCCGCCGGCGCTCCAAAGTTTTTTGTCTTTGCGGTCGAAGTTATGGCCGATCACGGCGTTCGCGGCCGAGAGGATGTTCTGCGTGGAGCGGTAGTTCTGCTCGAGCAGAATCACCTTGGCGCCCGGGTAGTCCCGTTCGAACTCGCTGATGTTGCGGGTGTCGGCGCCGCGGAACGCGTAGATGGACTGGTCCGAGTCGCCGACCACGGTGAGGCTGGCGCCGGGGATGCCGCCGGTGGAGTCGCGCAGGTTGCGCACGTGCACCCCCTCGCGGTCCATCTGCTCGGCCAGGTCGGGGCTGACCGGGCGGGTCAGTTCGTGCACGAAGGCGTACTGGGCGTGGTTGGTGTCCTGGTATTCGTCGACCAGGAGGTGCCGGAATCGGCGCCGGTAGTGGGCGGCCACGTCGGGGAAGGCCCGGAACAGGTAGACCGTCTCGCCGATCAGGTCGTCGAAATCGAGGGCGCTGGCCGCGCGCAACCGGGCAGTGTACTGCCGGAAGATCTCGACGAACATGACTTCCTGCGGGTCGCTCATGTTCGCGTTGCGCGCGTAGGAGTCGACGTCGGCCAGCTCGTTCTTGAGTTTGGAGATCTTGCCGGATGCGGACCCCGGCGTAAACCCGTACCGGTCGGCGTCAAGGCTCTTGATGATGCGCTTGAGGGTGACCTTGGTGTCGGCGGAGTCATAAATGCTGAAGCTGCTGGACAGCCCGATCTTCTCGGCCTCCTTGCGCAGAATGCGCACGCAGGACGAGTGGAAGGTGCTGATCCACATGCCCGAAGCACCGTCGCCGAGGATCGCCTGCACGCGCTCGCGCATTTCGGCGGCCGCCTTGTTGGTGAACGTGATCGCCAGGATCTGGCTCGGCCAGGCCTCGCGGCTGCCGATCAGGCTCGCCACCCGGCGGGTGAGCACGCTGGTCTTGCCCGATCCGGCACCGGCGATGATCAGCAGGGCCTGTCCGCGATACTCCACGGCCTCACGCTGCTGCGGGTTGAGCCCGTCGAGCAGGGAGTTCTGCTGTTCGGTGCCGCCGGTCCCCGGACCGATGCCGGCGCTGCCGGCCGGGCCGTGCCCATCGAGGATGATCGGTGTGGCGCTCGGCACCGTGACTCTGGGCACCGACGTTCCCGTCTGGGCGGGGCGCGCAGGCGGCTGATAGTCCGAAGTTGAAGAAGGTGTCATGTCGAATCAAGTGTAGGCGAGGCGTCTGACACCACACCCGGGAGGGGCGGACGCTGTGAGCGGATGCCGCGGCGGGCATCCGCTCACAGCGAAGCCGCACAGACTGCAAATCAACTGATGGCCGCTGCAATCCACGAGGGTCTTGGGTACAGTTAAGTGACCCGCGGTGTACTCATATAACAGGCACCGCACCCCTAACCTGATTGTGAGCTGCGACCTACATGGCAACCTCCAACCCCGCGTTCTCCCGAAACGCCGCGTTCGGCGCCCCCGGCGCGCTGGCGGCTTCCCGCACCTTGTCTGACAACGACCTGCAGGACATGTACAACAAGCCCGCTGCGGGCGCTCAGGACACCGGTCACATGACCTACGAAGACACCATCACGAAGACCGGTATTGGCTTCGCGATTCTCGTCGTCGCGGCCGCCGTCGGCTGGATGGTTCCGATCCTGGCCATTCCCGCCGCGATCGCCGGCTTCGTGCTCGGCCTCGTGAACACCTTCAAGAAGGAGCCGTCCGCTCCGCTGATCCTGCTGTTCGCGGCGGTGCAGGGCCTGTTCGTCGGTGGCATTTCCTACATGTTCGATGCGCGGTTCGACGGCATCGTCGTGCAGGCCGTGCTGGCGACGCTCGTCGTGGTGGGTGTGACTCTCGCGTTGTTCCGCAGCGGCAAGATTCGCGCGTCGAAGAAGGCCACCAAGATCTTCCTGATCGCGATGATCGGCTATGCCGCGTTCTCGCTGATCAACTTCGGCCTGGTCGCTTTCACCGGCGCCGACACCATGCGCAGCGGCTGGTTCGGCGTCGCGATCGGCCTGCTCGCCGTGGTGCTCGCCGCGTACTCGCTGGTGCTCGACTTCGACTTCGTGCAGAAGGGCGTGAACAACCGCGTACCGGCCAAGTACGGCTGGAGCGCCGCGTTCGGCATCATCCTCACCGTCGTCTGGCTCTACGTGGAGCTGCTGCGTATCTTCTCGATCCTGCGCGGCGACTAACAGCCCACGCTAAAGCGGGGTCGGTCCTTCTCGGACCGGCCCCGCTTTTTTCGTGCTTAGCTAGAGCAATGAGCTTTTTGCACCTGACCACGCTTCTCGCGGCCGAGACCAGCCCCGACTCCGGCACCGTCGGGTACGTGATCAGCGCCGTGATCACCGTCGCCGCGCTGGGCGGGGTGGTCTTCATCGCCGTGCGCCGCTGGCTGCGCTCCCCCAAGGACTAGCCCGGCCCGGCCCGGGGCCACTGTTCCCCGAATCGATCGCTCGCGACCTCGACGCTCAGAGGAACGACGAAAGGACCGGCCCTCGGGCCGGTCCTTTCGTCGTTCCCTGCATTTCAGCGCAGGTGCGGGATCACTCCCACTCAATCGTTCCCGGCGGCTTGCTCGTCACGTCGAGCACGACGCGGTTGACGCCGTCGACCTCGTTGGTGATGCGGTTGCTGATCTTCGCGAGCAGGTCGTACGGCAGTCGGGTCCAGTCCGCGGTCATGGCGTCTTCGCTCGACACCGGGCGCAGCACGATCGGGTGTCCGTAGGTGCGGCCGTCGCCCTGCACGCCGACCGAGCGCACGTCAGCCAGCAGCACCACGGGGCACTGCCAGATCTCGCGGTCCAGGCCCGCTGCGGTCAGCTCGAAACGCACGATGGCATCCGCTTTGCGCAGCAGGTCCAGGCGGTCCTGGGTGATCGACCCGACAATACGAATGCCGAGGCCGGGTCCGGGGAACGGCTGGCGTTGCACGATCTCGGCGGGCAGGCCGAGCTCGGCGCCGATCGCGCGCACCTCGTCTTTGAACAGGGTGCGCAGCGGTTCGACGAGTTCGAACTTGAGGTCGTCGGGCAGTCCGCCCACGTTGTGGTGGCTCTTGATGTTGGCGGTCCCGCTGCCGCCGCCGGATTCGACGACGTCGGGGTACAGGGTGCCCTGCACGAGGAACGCGATCGGGTCGCCGTCGGTTTCTTTCGCTTCGAGTACCAGATCGGCCTGAGCCTGCTCGAAGGTGCGAATGAATTCGCGGCCGATGATCTTGCGCTTGGTCTCGGGGTCACTGACACCCTCGAGGGCGGTGAGGAACTGCTGGCGCACGTCGACGGTGACCAGGCGGATGCCGGTGGCGGCCACGTAGTCTTCCTCCACCTGGCGACGCTCGTCTTCGCGCAGCAGGCCGTGATCGACGAACACGCAGACGAGCTGATCGCCGATGGCCTTGTGCACGAGGGCCGCGGCCACGGCGGAGTCGACCCCGCCGGAGAGGCCGCAGATGACCTTGCCAGTGCCGACCTGGGCGCGAATCTTGGCGACCTGTTCGGCAATCACGTTGCCGCTGTTCCAGTCGGCGGCGATGCCGGCGGCGCGGTGCAGGAAGTTCTCCAGTACGTGCTGGCCGTTCTCGGAGTGCTTGACCTCGGGGTGCCACTGCACCCCGTAGAGGCGGCGCTCGTCGTTGGCGAAGGCGGCGACCGGGGTCGAGACCGAGGAGGCGAGCACGGTGAAGCCCTCCGGGGCGGTGGCGACGGAGTCGCCGTGGCTCATCCACACGGCTTGGTCGGCGGGCTGGTCGGCCAGCAGCACGTTGGCGCTGTTGCTCACGGTGACCGGGGTGGAGCCGTATTCGCGGGCGCCGGTCTGGGCGACGGTGCCGCCGAGGGCGGTCGCCATCACCTGGAAGCCGTAGCAGATGCCGAGCACGGGAATGCCGAGCTCGAAGATCTCGGCGTCGAAGCTGGGGGCGCCGTCGGCGTAGACGCTGGACGGTCCGCCGCTGAGCACGATGCCCAGCGGGTTCTTCGCGGCGACCTCTGCCGCGGTGATCGTGTGCGCCACGATCTCCGAGTAGACGGATGCTTCACGCACGCGTCGGGCGATCAGCTGGGCGTACTGCGCACCGAAGTCCACGACCAGAACGGGGCGGTCGAGACCGGACAGGTCTCCTGTCGCCGTGTCGGTCGGGGCGGGGGTGCCGGTGGTGCCGGTGGTGCCGGTGATTTTGGCGGTGCTGGCGGTCATGCGGTGGACTCCACGGTCTCGGCCGAAGCCGTCTGGGCGGCGAGGAAGCGTTCGACGCGGCGCGCCACCGGACCCTCGAGGAAGAAGGACAGGGTGGGGATGATGCCGCCGAGGGCGATGAGCAGGAACGCCCAGAACGGCCAGCGCATCATGCTCCAGATACGGAAATCGGCGAACAGGTACAGCACGTAGAACCAGCCGTGCACGATGAGCAGGCCGGTGCTGAGATTCACCGCTTCAACGGTTCCGGTGGGCACGAAGGCGAGAAAACCGGCCGGGCCGGCCATCTCCAGTTCGTGACCGAAGGGGTACTTGATGATGACTTCGGCGCAGAGCAAAATCAGGAGGACACCGGTGACGACCGATGAAATCTTGTAGAGCCTCAGCGCGCCGGGAAGGCGGGCAATATCCGCGGGCTTGGGTTCACGTGGCATGGGACAATTCTACGCGGCCCGAGGCGGCGTCAGTGCCCGGGTGCGGGCCGTCAGCGGCTTTCTGCGCGGCTTCAGCGTCCGCAAGGTCTTCCTGCTCCCGCTCGTAGGCGTCGCGAACCAGCCGGTACCAGAGGTACACCGCGAATCCGCCGAACACGGCCCATTCGATGGCGTAGAAGATGTTGAGCCAGTTCAGTTCCTGCTCGACCACGGGAACGGGCGAATCGATCACGTCGAGACCGCCGAGAGCCGCGGAGTCCACGATGTACCCGAAGTACACGGACTGGTCGGTGAAGCCGGTCCAGAGGTTCACGAGGGCGGCGGGGGCGACCGTCGTCATCTCGTACGGGTCGCCGTCCTCGTCGGGAATCACGGGGGGCTCACCGGGCAGGAAGCGCCCGGTGAGGGTCTCGGGGGCGGTGCCCACCGGGGCGTCCAGGCCCCGTGCCGCCTCGGCGGAGGAGGCCGTGGCCTCACGCGTGGCGGTGTCGGTCGCGTTCATCGCGGTGGCCTTGTCTTCGGTCCAGCCCCGAGCCACGGCGATGCTGGAGCCCTCGGTGGTCACGAAGTGGCTGACCACCCAGTACCCGAGCACTCCCCCGTTGAAACGTTCGCTGATGATCTGGTCGTCACCAGGCACATAGAACCCGGTGCTCGTGACCCGCTGCCCGGTGGCGATCTGCGTGACCGGGCCGTCGGGTTGCACGGTGTCGGTCAGCGGCATCACCAGTTCCGTCTGACGTTCCACGACCACCCCGGACTCGATGGCGCGTTCCAGCTGCCAGTGGCCGAGCACGGCGAAGCCCGCAGCGAGGGCGAGGGCGAGTACCAGTGCGAGCACCCAGCGGGTGCGCACCATCATTCTGATCACGAATAGTCTCCTGGCCGGGCTTCACGGTCCGGCGTGTCGAGTGGGGCGGGGTGGTGGGTGTCGGATCGTGGTGGGTCGGGCAGGGTCACCGGGCGCTCGGTGCGCTCGGTGACGAAGTCGAGCATGGAATCCCGGTCGCGACCGGAGCGGTCAGGTTCTCGAGTGGCGGCTTCGACGAGGGCGATCTCTTCATCGAGCATAGGATTGCGCGGCCGGCGCGGCCGCGCGGTGGTGGATGCGCTGAACAACGCCCCGATCTTTTCACTGTTCGCCGTGAACAGCGGCCCGAGGATCGCCATGCTGAGCACGTAGAGTCCGGCGAAGGGCTGCAGCCGGGGGTCAAGGCCGGCACCGACCGACAGCGTGGCGAGGATCAGCGTGAATTCCCCCCGGTTCACGAAGATCGCGGCCGTGTTCAGGGCTTCCCGGCGGCCCATCTTGTGCAGCCAGGCCAGCAGAGCGCCGGTGCTGAGGCTGAGCACGAAGGTCATCACGATCGCCACGAGCACCACCCCGATGACGGAGCCGAACTGGGCGATGTCGAGGGCGAGGCCGAAGTTGAGAAAGAAGAACGCGGCGAACACGTCCCGCAACGGCACCGCGACGCGTTCGATCCTGCCACGGTACGTGGACGCGCCGAGCACGACGCCGATCAGGAAGGCGCCGATGGCATCCGTCACCCCGATGATCTCGCCAATGCCGGCGAACAGCACCACGAGCCCGAAGAACAGGATGGTGAACAGTTCGTCGTCTTTGGTGCGCATGAGGCGGGAGACCACCCGGCCACCCCAGCGGGCGAGGGAGAACATCGCCACCAGGAACAGGAATGCGATCGACAGCTGCAGCACGATCGGCCAGATTTCGGTTTTCCCGCTGAGCACCACCGAGACGATGGAGAGGTACACCGCGATGAAGATGTCGCCCACCACGGTGACGCCGAGGATCATCGGGGTTTCTTTGTTGGCCAGGCGGCGCAGCTCGATGAGCAGCTTGGTGATGATGGCGCTTGAGCTGGTGCCGGTCATGCCGGCGATGACGAGGGCCTCGCGCGGGCCCCAGCCCACGAGGGTGCCGAAGATGAACCCGGCGCCTATGTTGATGAGCACCCAGGACCCGCCGGAGATGAGCAGGGTTCTGGCGTTGCCGAAGAACTCTTCCTGGTCGAATTCGAGGCCCAGGCTGAACAGAAGCAGGATCAGGCCGAACACGGCGATCAGTTCAATGTCACCCGAGGCGAAGTCCAGCGGAAACCAGTGCGTGTTCGGGCTCGCGAGCACGCCGACGATCATGTAGATCGGGATGGTGGGCAACCCGATGAGTTTTCCAAGCCGGCCGAATACGTAGGCCACGACAAACAGCGCGCCCAGAATCAGAAGGTCTTCGCCGACATGCATGGGCTACCCTCCGGGCGGCGCGTCGACGGACTTTGCCTGCACTTCACCCGTTCGGAAGAACGCGAAAGCCTTGACGACCTTTTCGGGTGACCCGGCCACGACCAGGGTGTCACCGGGGAAGACCTTGAAGTCGGCGGCGGGGGCCGGATTGGCCGATTCGCCGCGTACCACGGCGACCACGGTGAGGCCGGCGATGCCGCGGTCGGCAGGGTTGCCGAGCGTCTGCCCGGCGATGTAATCCTCGTAGTCCACGGTGAACCAGTCGATGCTCAGGCCCGGGATCTGGTCGAGCGCGGTGAGGGATTCGGTGATCTGGGTGCCGCCGAGCAGTTCGGCCAGGGTGTGCGCCTCGTCTTCGCTCAGGCGCAGCGAGACCTTGCTGGCGTCGGGGCCGCCCTCGTCGTCGGCGAAGGTGATCAGGTCGCTGTGACCCGAGCGGTGGGCGATCACACCGACCTTGCCACCGTCATCCGTGATGAAGGTGTGCAGAACACCGACTCCGGGGAGTTTGACCCGCCGAACATCAACCATGGTTAGGACTCCTGTGCACTTTGGGGACTGCGCACATTCTACCGGAGCCCACGTGGGCAGCACCCGGGAACGCCCGCCCCGTGCGGCCTCCTCCACGCACTTCGACCCACGGCCTGGCCGACGGATGTTCACATCACCGTGCCGCAGGCATCCGGCGGCCGGTCCCGGCACGGCGTCGTGCGGCACGCCGCGCAGCGGCAGCCGCTCGTCGTTATGCGCGACGGCCTGCGGGTCGCGAGCGTCACCGACACGGTTGTCGAGATGGCGCGGGTGAGTTCGCCAGCACCCTATGCATCGCCTTCGTGGACTTCTTCTGGCGGCTGGTCTGCACGGTCGGTGAATTCGACGGACAGGGCAAGTACGTCAAGGAGGAGTACACCA
>JBBQYN010000024.1:0-15174 GCA_038208655.1 Actinomycetales bacterium | reverse complement strand
CGGCTGGCCAATTTTCAGGGCCAGGTCGTAAACGCGAGCACCGGAGAAGTGCTCTTCGACCGCGGCGGCACAGTGCCCTCCCGCACGGCGAGCGTCATGAAAGTGCTCACCAGCGCCGCGGCACTGAGCGCCCTCGGCCCCGACTATCGCGCCACCACCACCGTGACCGTGGGAGCCGAACCCGGCCAGGTGGTGCTCGTGGGCGGGGGAGACCTCACTCTCACCCGGCTGCCCACCGGCCAGGAACCCTTCTACACCGGCGCCGCGCACCTCGACACCCTCGCCGCAGCCACCCGCGCGGCGTGGAACGCCGACCCCGCGCGCGCCGGTACCCCGATCACCTCGCTGGTGCTGGATTCCACCCTCTTCGACGGTCCCGGCTGGGACGCCGGCTGGGCCCGAGACGAACTGGGCCTGGGCACGATGAGCGAAATCACCGCGCTGCAGGTCGACGGCGACCGTGACAACCCCTCCCGCGGCACCTCGTCGCGCAGCGCCGACCCGGTCGGCCGAGCCGGCCAGGCCTTCGCCGACGCGCTCGGCGGCGGTCTGGGCATCACCCGCGCCGCAGCGCCGGCCAACGCCGTGGTGCTCGCCAGTGCCCAGTCGCAGCCGGTGTCCACGCTCATTCAGCAGTCCCTGATCATCTCCGACAACACCCTCGCCGAAATGCTCGCCCGCCTGGTGGCCGTGGAACTGGGCACCGGCCACAGCTTCGCCGCGCTGCAGGAGGGCATCGTGACCGCCCTGGCCCCGTACGGCATCGACACCACCGGGCTCGTGATCGTGGACGGCTCCGGCCTTAGCCCGGCCAACGCGGTGCCGCCGTCGTACCTCACGGCCCTGTTCAGCCAGGTCAACGCCCGGGAGGGCGACCTCGGCGTGATCTTCGACGGCCTGCCCGTGGCCGGCGGCCCCACCGGGTCACTCTCCTACAGCGACCGGTTCACCGGAGACAACGCCGCCGCGAAGGGCGCCGTGTTCGCCAAGACCGGCTGGATCACGACCGGCTTCACCCTGGCCGGCATCGTGCACGCCAGCGACGGCACCCCGCTCAGCTTCGCCGTGTACGCCCTCGGCGACGTCACCGGCGCCGCGAAACAGGCGATTGACACGATCACCACCGGGTTTTTCCGTTGCGGGGATAACCTGTCTAACACCTAGCCCGGCCGCGTGGCCGGGGCATCCGCTTGAGCGCTCAACCAAAGGAGTGACCGTGACCCGGGCCCTGTTCATTATTGACGTGCAAAACGATTTCACCGAGGGTGGCGCGCTCGGCGTCGATGGGGGCGCGGCCGTGGCTGCCGGCATCACCGCGCTGCTGAGCGACCATGCCGACAGCTACGCGGTGGTGTTCGCCTCCCGCGACTGGCACGACGCCGACAGCGACAACGGCGGCCACTTCGCCCGCGGAGACGACGCCCCCGACTTTCAGGAGACCTGGCCGGTGCACTGCGTTGCGGGAACCCCCGGCGCCGAGTACCACCCCGACCTCGACACCTCCGCGGTGACCGTTCACGTGCGCAAGGGCCAGGGCACACCTGCCTACTCGATCTTCGAGGGCGGCGCGGCGGGCGGCTCCGACGGGGGAGCCGAGGACGGCACGGCCGGCGCCACGCTCACCTCCCTGCTGACCGAGCACGGCATCACGGATGTCGACGTGGTCGGCCTGGCCACGGACTATTGCGTGCGCGCATCCACCGTCGACGCTCTGGCACACGGGCAGCGGGTGCGGGTCTTCACCGACCTGTGCGCCGGGGTCGCCGCGGACACCACCCAGGCCGCCCTGGCCGAGATGGCGCACGCCGGCGCCGTGCTGGCCACCTCGGCGGTGCTGCACACCTCACCCGTCGACACGGAGTGACCGGGGCCGGCCGAGCGGCCGGGAGGGCCCGGCCGGGAGGGCCGGGCCGGGCAGGTGCCTGGGCGTGCGGCGCGGGAGTATGCTCACCGGCATCAGCACCTGTGCCCGCGTGAACCTGACCGGCGGGCCTGCCCATCTCGCGAAGGAGCGACATGCTGCACACCGATATCCCCACCGAAGCAACCGTTCGTGAGCTGGCCGGCAGGCTCGAGCCCTACTGCGTGTCGATCTACCTGCCCACCAGCCCGCTGCCCACCGAAACCGAACTGGCCCGCATCGAACTGGAAAACCAGCTCTCGACGGCCGTGCACCGGCTCACCCTGGCCGGCGCCGATCGCCGCCAGGTCAGCGACTTCGAACGGTCCATCGCCGACCTCATCGACGACCGACCGTTATGGACGTACCAGTCCGAGACCCTCGCAATCTTCGCCCGGCCCGGCGAGGTGCGCACCTTTCGGCTGCCGAACCGGCTGCCCGCCGCCGTGGAAGTCGCGGACCGGTTCTACATCAAGCCCCTGATCGCCTCGGTCTCCTTCACGCAGTCGGCGTTCGTGCTGGCCCTGTCGCAGAACGCCGTACGGCTCATCGAAATCACCACCTCGGCCGGCGCCTACCCGGTGGAGGTACCGGAGCTGCCGACGGATGCCGCCAGCGCGGTGGGCCTGGACTCCATCAGTGGGCGGTCCCCGCAGGGCCGCATCCAGGGTTCCGAAGGCCAGAAGGTGCGGCTGCGCCAGTACGCCCGAGCCGTGGACGCCGCCATCCGCCCGCTGCTGACCCGCCTCGAGGTGCCGCTGATCCTGGCCGCCGCCGAGCCGCTGCAGGGCATCTTCCGGGCCGTGAATTCTTACCCGCATCTGACGGCGGAGGTGATCCGCGGCAACCCCGACGAGGCTCGCGACGGTGACCTCGCCGCCGCGGCCCGAAGCATTCTGGAGGCCCGCTACGCGGACCGACTGCGGCAGCTTAAAGCGCACATCATTGATCGGGTGCCGCAGGGCCGAGCGGTGACCGACCTCAGTGACATCGCCCGTGCCGTCACCTTCGGCGCCGTCGACACCCTCGTGGTCGACATCGACCGGGTGATTCCCGGCACCGTCGACGACGCCAGCGGTGCCATCACCTTCGCGATCACCTCCGGCTCTGACGCGGAGGGGCCTGGATCGCCATCGGGGTTCGGCGACACCGCGCCGCACTACGGGGTTGTCGACGAGATCGTGCGCCGAGCGTTGTCCTCCGGTGCACGGGTGCTCGGCGTGGCCGCGGCCGACGTGCCCGGCGGCGGGGAGGCGGCGGCGAGCACCCGGTTCGCGGCCTGACGCGACCCATCGGGGTCAGGAGCGGGGGCGGCGCGAGTACGGGCGGCGCGAGTAGATTAGGGGCAGACTTTTCTCCACCCCGCCCATCCGACTCGCCCCGCCCACTCCACTCGCTCACTCCCACAGGAGGTACCGTGCCCACCCAGGCCCCGACGATCACCGACCACACGTCTACGGAGCGGGAGGCCGCGCTGCTCTCTCGGGTGCCCCGGGGGCTGTTCATCAACGGGGAGTGGGTGGCGGCATCCGCTGACCGCACCTTCGACGTGGTCGACCCGGCGACCGGAGCGGTGCTCGCCCAGGTCGCCGACGCCAGCGTCGCCGACGGCGCCGCCGCGCTCGATGCCGCCGTGGCCGCCCAGGCCGACTGGGCCGCCACGCCCGCCCGGGTGCGTGGTGAGATTCTGCGCCGCGCCTTCGACCTGTTGCAGGAACACAAGGAAGACTTCGCCCTGCTGATGACCCTCGAGATGGGTAAACCGCTCGCCGAGGCCCGCGGCGAGGTCGGCTACGGCGGCGAATTTCTGCGCTGGTTCAGCGAAGAGGCGGTGCGAATCAGCGGCCGCTACGGCGCCAACCCCGAGGGAACCGGCCGCATGATCGTCAGCCAGCACCCGGTGGGCCCCTGCTACCTGATCACCCCGTGGAACTTCCCGCTGGCCATGGCGACCCGCAAGATCGCGCCGGCGCTCGCCGCCGGCTGCACCGTGGTCGTCAAACCCGCCGAACTCACCCCGCTCACCACACTGCTGTTCGTCGCGCTGCTCGCCGAGGCCGGCCTGCCCCGCGGCGTCGTGAACGTGATCACCACCTCGGAGTCCGGCACCGTATCGGCCCCGATCATCGCCGACCCGCGGCTGCGCAAGCTCAGCTTCACCGGGTCCACCCCGGTGGGTAAACTGCTCATCGAACAGTCCGCGCAGAACGTGCTGCGCACCTCCATGGAGCTCGGCGGCAACGCCCCGTTCCTGGTCTTCGCCGACGCCGACCTCGACCGCGCCGTCGACGGCGCACTGCTGGCGAAATTCCGTAACATCGGCCAGGCCTGCACCGCCGCGAACCGGTTCATCGTGCACGAATCCATTGCCGCGGAGTTCGCCCGCCGGGTCACCGACCGGGTCACCGCCTTCGGCATCGGCCGCGGCACCGAAGACGGCGTCACCATCGGCCCGCTCGTGAACCAGGCCGCCGTCGACAAGGCGCACGCGCTCGTGACGGATGCCGTGACCCGCGGCGCCGAGGTTATGACCGGCGGCCACGCCCTCCCCGGCCCCGGCACCTTCTACGCCCCCACCGTGCTCACCGGGGTCGCCGCCGGCAGCGACATTCTGCGCGACGAGATCTTCGGACCGGTGCTGGCGATCAGCACGTTCCGGGACGACGCCGAGGCGGTGCGGCTGGCTAACGACACCGATTTCGGCCTGATCAGCTACGTCTTCACCACTGACCTCGCGCGCGGACAGCGCATGATCGACCAGCTGGAGACGGGCATGATGGGGCTGAACACCGGCGTGGTTTCGAACGCGGCCGCCCCGTTCGGCGGCGTCAAGCAGTCCGGGCTGGGCCGGGAGGGCGGCCTGGAAGGCATTCGCGAGTACCTGTTCACCAAGTACACGCTCACGCCCGACCCCGAAACGGCCTAGGCGCGCCATGGCCGGTGCGGGATCGCCCGGGCTGGAGCCGGGGACTGTCGGCGCGGCCGGGGCGACGGGCGCAACGGGCCTGACCGGCGCGAGCGTGCCGGCCGTGGGCGGTGCCGGCGCTGCGGAGGTGCGCGCCACGTGGCATCCGTCGTTCCCCACCGACATCGCCCTCACCCTGTCCCGGCTGCGTCGCGGCGCCGCAGACCCCACCTTTCGGGTCGCCGCAGACGGCGCGCTCTGGCACACCACGCTCACCGACGACGGCCCAGCCACGATGCGGTTCAGCCAGACCGGACTGCACGAGCTGCACTGCGAGGCTTGGGGTGACGGCGCCCGCGCGGCCATCGACGCGGCCCCCGCGCTGCTCGGCGCCGGCGACGACCCGAGCGGGTTCGTGGCCGACCACCCCCGACTGCACGACGCGCACCGGCGCTGGCCCGGGCTGCGTATTCCGCGCACCGGCCGGGTGCTGGAAGCCCTGATCCCGGCGATCTTGGAGCAGAAGGTGATCAGCGTGCAGGCTCAGACATCCTGGCGCACCCTCGTGCGCGCCCACGGCACCGTTGCGCCCGGCCCGGCCCCGGCCGGCATGTTTGTGGTGCCCTCGGCCCGCACCTGGCAGCTCATTCCCTCATGGGAATGGCACCGGGCCGGAGTGGACCCGAAACGTTCCCGCACGGTGATGGGCGTCGTCGCGGTCGCCCGGCAGATGCAGGCCGCGGCACTCATGACGCCCGACGACGCGGCTCGGCGGCTGCGTGCGGTGCCCGGCATCGGTGTCTGGACGGCCGCCGAGGTCGCCCAGCGAGCCTTCGGAGACGCCGACGCCCTGTCGGTGGGCGACTACCACCTCGCCAACACCATCGGACATGCCCTCTTCGGCATGGACTTCAGCGACGACGACATGGTGCTGGCCATGCAGAAATGGCGCCCGCACCGCTACCGCGTGGTGCGGCTGCTTGAGGTGAGCGGCGCCAGCGGAAAACCGCGGCACGGCCCCCGGCTGAGCTTCGTCGACCACCGCGGGCACTGACCGAACAACCTGAGCCCCGCGGCGTAGGCTGAGCGGATGCCCGTGATCACCATCTCCGACCTCAGCGACCCGCGCCTGGTCGACTATGCCCACCTCACCGACGTGGCCCTCAAGAAGGCCCGCGGCACCGAACACGGCCTGTATATAGCCGAATCGGCATTGGTTCTGCAGCGGGCGTTGCGTGCCGGCCACCGGCCCCGGTCGGTGCTCGCCCTCGGCGGCACGGCCGACGAAGCCCTCGCCGTGCTCGGCGACCTGGCCGACACGGTGCCGGTGTTCGTGGGTCCGGGCGAGCTGCTCGCCGACCTCACCGGGTACATTCTGCACCGCGGCCTGGTCGCGTCGATGCACCGCCCCGAACTTCCCGACGCCGACAGCCTGCTGCGGCACGCGAAACGCATCGTGATTCTGGAGAACGTGTCAGACCCCACCAACGTGGGCGCCATTTTCCGCTCCGCCGGAGCGATCGGCGCCGACGCGGTGCTCGTCACACCGCGCTGCTCCGACCCGTTCTACCGACGCGCCATTCGGGTGTCGATGGGCACCGTGCTGCAGGTGCCGTGGACCCGGGTCGGCGACTGGGCGAGCACCCGCGCGCTGCTCTCCCGGCACGGTTTTCACATGGCCGCGCTGGCCCTGTCGCCGGCGGCCGTGAGCCTGCGCGACTTCACCGGCCAGGAGCACGACCGCCTCGCACTGTTGCTCGGCGCCGAGGGGGAGGGCCTCACCCCGGAGGCGCTCGACGCCTCCGACACGGTGGTGCAGATTCCCATGAAGCACGGCATCGACTCGCTCAACGTCGCCGCCGCCAGCGCCGTCGCCATGTGGGCGCTCTCGGGCTGACCCGGGCATTCGGACCGGCCGACCCGCCGCGTCCGGCCGGTTTCTGCCACGTGACCGGCGGATGGTCATAGGGTGGGGGCATGAGCAACGCAGCTGTCATCGTCGACGTGGTGCGCACCCCGAGCGGGCGCGGAAAACCCGGTGGGGCCCTCAGCGGCCTGCACCCGGCCGACCTGCTGGCGGTGGTGCTGCGGGAGCTGATGCTGCGCAGCGACCTCGACCCGGCTCTGGTCGATGACGTCATCGGCGGGTGCGTCACCCAAAGCGGCGAGCAGTCCAGCAACATCGTGCGCACAGCCGTGCTCAGCGCCGGCTTTCCCGAGTTCGTGCCGGGCGTCACCATCGACCGGCAGTGCGGATCCAGCCAGCAGGCTGTGGCCTTCGCCGCGCAGGGCGTCATCGCCGGCAGTTACGACGTGGTCATCGCCTGCGGGGTGGAATCGATGAGTCGGGCCCCGCTCGGGTCCAACCTGAGCAGGGAGCAGCATCCGTTCGGAACGGGTCTGCACGCCCGCTACCCCGACGGTCTGGTGAACCAGGGCGTGGCCGCCGAACTCATTGCGCAGAAATGGCATCTGGGGCGCGGCGAGCTCGACGATTTCGCGGCCCGCTCGCACCGCCTGGCCGCCCTCGCGGCCGAGGTGGGTGCCGCATCGACGGCGACCGACCCCGACGGGCTCTTCGGCGAAATGATCGCGGTGACCACTCCTGATGGCCTCATCGTGGCCACCGACGAGACGCTGCGCGCGGGAACCACGCACGCGTCCCTCGCCGGCCTGCCGCCGGCGTTTCGCACCGACGCCCTCGCGGCCCGGTTTCCCGACCTGGACTGGCGCATCACCGCCGGAAATTCCTCGCCCCTCACCGACGGCGCCTCGGCCACCCTGATCATGAGCGAGACCCGTGCCCTGCAGCTGGGGCTGCGCCCGCGGGCCCGCCTGCACAGCTTCGCCGTGACCGGAAGCGACCCGATGCTCATGCTGACCGGCGTGATCCCGGCGACCCGGCGCATCCTCCACCGGGCCGGCCTCAGCATCGACGACATCGACGTGTACGAGGTCAACGAAGCGTTCGCGTGCGTGCCGCTGGTCTGGCAGCGCGAACTCGACGCCGACCCCGACCGGCTCAACCCGCGCGGCGGCGCCATCGCCCTCGGCCATGCCCTGGGCTCCTCGGGCACCCGGCTGCTGGGCACCCTGCTCACCCAGCTCGAAGCCACCGACGGCAAATGGGGTCTGCAAACCATGTGCGAAGGCGGCGGCATGGCCAACGCCACCCTGATTGAGAGGCTCTGATGCAGCTGAACGGATGCTCCGCTCTGGTCACCGGAGCGGCGAGCGGCCTGGGGCTGGCCACCGCCCGGGCCCTGCATGCGGCCGGCGTGGCCGTGGTGCTGCTGGACCTGCCCGGCGCGCCCGGTGACGAGATCGCGGCGACCCTCGACAACGCCCTTTTCGTGGCCGGGGACGTCACCAGCGCCGGCGACGTGCAGGCCGCCGTCGACGCCGCGGTGACGCTCGGACCGCTGCGGATCGTGGTGAACTGCGCCGGCATCGCACCGGGCGCGCGCACCGTGGGCCGGGACGGCCCCATGCCGCTGGACGATTTCGAGCGCGCCATTCGCATCAACCTGGTCGGCACGTTCAACGTCGTGCGCCTCGCCGCCGCCGCGATGATGCGCGCCGAACCGCTGCGCCACCCGCAGGCCGACCCGGCGCTGGACCTGCCGGGCCTGACCGAACGCGGTGTCATCGTGAACACGGCATCCGTTGCCGCGTTCGACGGGCAGATCGGGCAGGCCGCCTACGCCGCGTCCAAGGGCGGGGTGGCCGCGATGACGCTGCCCTTGGCGCGGGAATTCGCCACGTCGCTGATTCGGGTGATGACCATCGCGCCGGGAACCTTCGAGACCCCGATGATCCAGGGGCTGCCCGCCGAGGTGCGGGCATCCCTCGGCGCGCAGGTGCCGCACCCGGCGCGCCTCGGCCAGCCGTCGGAGTTCGCGGCGCTGGTGCTGCACATCGTGGGCAATCCCATGCTCAACGGGGAGACCATCCGTCTGGACGGCGCAATCCGCATGCAGGCCCGCTAGACGAGCTTGAGGCTGCGGCTGTCGTCGCGAATCTGGCCGACGAGCTCTTCGAGCACGTCTTCCAGCGTGAGGATTCCGAGCGTCGCGCCGGAGGTATCCACTGCCCGGGCCAGGTGCGCCCCGGACTGCTGCATCGCCGAGAGCGCCTGACGCAGCGGCACGTCCATGCGCACGTCGGGCAGGGCGCGCAGCAGCGCCAGGTCCATGGGCAGGTCGCGGCGGTCCGCTTCGATCTCAAGCAAGCCCTTGATGTGCACATAGCCCACCAGGGCGCCGTCGACGGCGCGCACCGGGAACCGGGAGAAGCCCTCCACGGCCACGGCCTCCGCCTGCGTGGGCGTGAACCCCACCGGCAGGGTCGTGAGCGTGCCCAGCGGAATCAGCACACTTGAGACGTCGCGTTCCTCGAAGGTGAGCGCGCCGAGCAGCAGCCGCTCGTCGCTCACGTCGAGCATGCCGCCGAACCGGGACTCCTCCACGAGCGCGGCCACCTCGTCACGGGTGAAGACGCTGGTCACCTCGTTCTTGGGTTCCACCTTCATGAGGCGCAGGAACATGTTCGCGATGGCGTTCATCACCCAGAGCAGCGGGAAGAGCACGGTCACGATGAACACCAGCGGCGGGGCCAGCAGGATCGCCATGCGCTCCGGGCCGGCCAGGGCGATGTTCTTGGGCACCATCTCACCAAACGCCACGTGCAGGTACGTCACGATCGACAGGGCGATCACGAACGAGATCGGGTGCAGCAGCGCGGCGGGCACTCCGATCGCCGCGAACGGCACCTCGAGCAGGTGCGCGATGGCCGGTTCGCTGAGCGCGCCCAGCGCGAGCGACGCGATCGTGATGCCCAGCTGCGCGCCGGCCATCATGAGTGACACGTTCTCCATGGCCTTAAGGGTGATTTTCGCGACCCGCGACCCGGCGAGGGCCTTGGGTTCCACGATGGTGCGGCGGGCGGAGATCAGCGCGAACTCCGAGCCGACGAAGAAGGCGTTGACCAGCAACAGCCCGACGGTGAGCAGGAGGCCCGATATGCCGGTCATCAGCGGTGCCCCGTTCCGGATGTCGTCAGAACGGGGTCGGCATCGGCATCCGTCTCGTCGTGCTCATCGGTGTGCACGAGAACGCGCACCCGGTCGATGCGGTGATCGTCCATGGCCGTGACCGTGAACTCGATGCGGGACGGCGGCGTGCCCGGCACCGGTTCGCTGGCGATCTCGATGCTGTCGCCGACCCGTGCGAGGCGGCCCAGTTCGAGGGTGACCAGCCCGGCGAGGGTGTCGTACTCCTCGTGCTCGGGAACGAGCATGTCGAGGTGTTCGCTGGCTTCGTCGGGCCGCAGGGACGCCTCGAGGTCCCAGGCGCCGTCGGTGTCGCTGAACAAAATCTCCTGCACCGGGTCGTGCTCGTCGCGCACTTCGCCCACAGTTCCTCCACGAGGTCTTCCAGGGTGACCAGCCCGGCGGTGTCGCCGAACTCGTCGATGAGCACGGCCATCTGCAGGCCGCCTTTACGCAGGGTGTCCATCAGGCTGTCGAGTTCCACGGTGTCGGGAACGGTGGTGACCTTGCCCATCACCGATTCGACGGTGACGCGGTCGCGGTCGAGGTAGGGCACCGCGAGGGCGTGGCGCACGTGGGCCAGGCCCAGCACGGTTCCTTCGCCGTCGCCGCCGATGATCGGAAACCGCGAGTGCCCGGTGGCCTTGGCGCGAATGAGCAGTTCGTGTACGGAGTCCTGCGGGTCGAGGCTGAGAATCTGGCCGCGCGGGGTCATCACGTCGTTGGCGCGGCGGTCACCGAACGCGAACGAGCGTTCCACGAGCTCGGCGGTGTCCACGGCGAGGGCGCCTTTGTTGGCGGAGTGCCGCACCAGGCCGAGCAGTTCTTCGGGGGAGCGGGCCGAGGCGAGTTCCTCCTGCGGTTCGAGGCCGAGCAGCCGTACAACGCGGTTGGCGGTGCCGTTGAAGAAACGGATGAGGTATGCCGTGCTTTTCGTGAAGCCGCGCTGGAACCCCTGCACCGCGCGGGCGGTCTGCAACGGGCGGGCGATGGCGAGGTTCTTCGGAATCAGTTCGCCGAAAATCATGGTGAGGCTGGTCGCGAGCACGAGCGCGATGGTCACCGAGACGGTTGTCGCGGCGGCGGGCGAGAGACCGACGGTTTCGAGGGGGCCGTCGATGATCGTGGAAATGGCCGGTTCGGCGAGAAAACCGATGCCGAGGTTGGTGACGGTGATGCCCAGCTGTGGGCCCGACAGCTGGGTCGACAGGGTCTTCATGCCGCGCAGCACGCCCATGGAGCGCTTGTCGCCGGCCGCGGCGGCGGCTTCGACATCGTTGCGGTTCACGGTGATCAGCGCGAACTCGGCGGCGACGAACGCGCCGCACGCGGCAATCAGGACCACTCCGACAAGAAGGGCGACGATTTCCATCAGTTCACCGCCCGAGCGGATCGTGCGCTGCCGGCGGGCAGCACAATATGAACAAGGGCGTCACCGGGGGCGCTCATGAACTTCCGTTTCAGGGTATTACTGAAGCCGAACGCCGCTGGCTCGACTGGGCAACGAAAAGGCGTCGGCTGGTTGATCATAGTGGTGCAGCCTGTGAGCGCTGTTACCGGGCGGCGTGCGCCTCGAGAAACTCATACACTTCGGTGTCGTCCACGCCGGGGAACGTGCCCGAGGGCAGTGGGGAGAGCACGTGCGCGTGCAACCGGGCGCTCGGCCAGGCCCGGCCCTCCCAACGGCTGGACTTGCCCGCGTCGGGGCGGCGGCAGCAGGACTCGTCGGGGCAGTGCGACGCGGACCGTTGCGTGGTCTCCCGCCCGCGGAACCATTTCGCGTGGGCGAACGGTACGCCCACACTGATCGAGTACTCACCGCCGTCGGCCGTGCCGGTCTGGGTGGCCGACCAGAACGTTCCCGCTGGGGTGTCGGTGTACTGGTAGAACTCCGTGGTGCGGTTGGTGTGGGTGAAGGCGGTGCGGGCGCTCCACTGCTTGCAGACGTACTGGCCTTCGATCGACCCGGTCACGTCGACCGGCAGCGGCAGGCCGTCGTTCTCGTAGCCTTTCTGCAGCGACCCGTCACCGTTCACGCGCAGAAAATGCAACGGCATATCCAGGTGGCTGGTGGCGAGATTGGTCAGGCGCAGCGCGGCGGCTTCGTGCGTCACCCCGAACGTGTCGCGGTAGTCCTCCACCGACAGTTCACGTTCCCGTTTCGCATTCGACAAGAAGGCGACGGATGCCTCCCTCGGCATGAGCGCGGCCGCCGCGAAATAGTTGATCTCCAACCGCTGCCAGAGAAATTCCGCGTAACTGCTGGGCCGTTCGTGCTGCAAAAGCCGGTGGCCGATCGCCTGCAACGCCATCGACCGCAGTCCATGCCCGCCCGGAATCGACGCCGGCGGCAGGTAGATCCGGCCGTTCTCCAGGTCGGTCACCGACCGGGTGGAGTGCGGCAGATCGTTCACGTAGATCAGGCTGAAACCCAGCTGCTCGGCCATCACGCTCACCTCACGGTGGGTGAGGGCGCCGCCGGTGTGCCCGGAGGCCCGCACCCGGTCCTCGGCGAGCTGCTCGATGACGGGCAGGTAGTTGGCCTCGTCCCGCATCCGTTCACGCAGTTCGGTGTTGGCCCGGCGGGCTTCTTCGGGGGTGGCGATGGCTTCGCTGGCGCGGCGGGCCAACTCCCGGTGCAGCCCGAGCAGCGACTCGATGGCCGCGAGCGGGGTGCCCTTGGTGACCTTCACGATGGGCAGGCCGAGCGCTCCATACAGCGGGTTCTTCTGCGCCCGCGCCAGTTCGATCTCGAGGGCGGCCCGGTCGTTGGGCGCCTCACGGCTGAGCAGATCACCCAGCTCCACGCCGAGGGCGGTGCCGAGCTGCTGCAACAGTGACAGCTTGGGCTCGCGCAACCCGTTCTCGATCAGCGAGAGCTGACTGCCGGCGACCCCGACCTGGCTGCCGAGCTGGTCGAGGGTGAGGCCCCGGGCGCTGCGAAAATGCCGGATGCGGTGGCCCAGGGTCATCAGGTCGGAGGCTTGAGGCGTCATTTTTTAACTTTAGCGAAAGATCAGCTGTTTTTAACCCCCGCTTTCGGGATCAGACCCGGCCGTGGGGGGCCATTGTTGTCGTACAGGCAGAATTTACGCCCCAGAAACCACATCAACTCCGGTTCTACCCGCATCTCCATTGACGCCGAGCGGCAGGAAAGGTCTCTCATGACCCTCACCAACCCGATCCACACCCCCGATCTTCTCAGCCCCACGCGCACCGGAAGCACGGACCCGAACCTGCAGGCCTGGGTCGACGAAATCGCCCGGCTCACCCAGCCCGACGCGGTCATCTGGTGCGACGGATCGCCGCGTGAGGCCAGCATCCTTAGCCGCCAGCTCGTCGCCGAGGGCAAACTGATCCGGCTGAACCCGGAATGGCGCCCCAACAGCTACCTCGCCCGCACCAACCCCAAAGACGTGGCCCGGGTCGAGGACCGCACCTTCATCTGCTCCATCGACCCCGACGATGCCGGCCCCACCAACAACTGGTCCGAGCCCGTCGCGATGCGCGCCGAACTGGCCGGAGTCTTCGCCGGCAGCATGCGCGGCCGCACCATGTACGTGGTGCCGTTCTCGATGGGCCCACTCGGCGGCGCCATCTCCCAGCTCGGCGTGGAGATCACCGACTCCCCCTACGTGGTGCTGAACATGGGCATCATGACCCGCATGGGCGAGCAGATCATCGAGATGATCGAGGCCGGCGAGCCGTGGGTGCACACCGTGCACAGCATCGGCTACCCCCTCGTAGACAACGCCGGTGTGAAACGCGCCGATGTGGAATGGCCCTGCAACGACACCAAGTACATCGTGCAGTTCCCCGACACCCGCGAAGTCTGGTCGTACGGATCCGGCTACGGCGGAAACGCCCTGCTGAGCAAGAAGAGCTTCGCGCTGCGGATCGCCTCGGTGATGGGCCGTGACGAGGGCTGGCTCGCCGAGCACATGCTGCTCATCAAGCTGATCAGCCCGGAAGGTGGCACCTTCCACCTCGCCGCCGCGTTCCCCTCCGCCTGCGGCAAGACCAACCTGTCGATGCTGCAGCCCACCATTCCCGGCTGGACCGTCGAGACCATCGGAGATGACATCGCCTGGTTACGTCAGGGCGAAGACGGCCGCCTCTGGGCGATCAACCCCGAAGCCGGCTTCTTCGGCGTGGCCCCCGGCACCGGCGAGACCACCAACCCGACCGCCGTCGCCACACTCTGGGGCAACACCATCTTCACCAACGTCGCCCTGCGCGACGACGGAGACGTCTGGTGGGAAGGCCTGACCGACACCCCGCCGGCGCACCTGATCGACTGGGAGGGCAACGACTGGACGCCCGCCTCCGGCCGCCCCGCCGCGCACCCGAACTCCCGCTTCACCGTCGCCGCCGCACAGTGCCCGTCGATCGCGGATGACTGGGAGGCCGCCGGCGGTGTGCCGATCGACGCCATCGTCTTCGGTGGACGCCGCGCGACCAACGTGCCGCTGGTCGCCCAGGCCCGCAGCTGGAAGCACGGCGTGTTCATGGGCGCCACCATCTCCAGCGAGAAGACCGCCGCCGCCGAAGGAACCGTCGGCGAGCTGCGCCGGGACCCGTTCGCCATGCTGCCGTTCTGCGGCTACAACATGGCCGACTACTGGGCGCACTGGCTCAAGGTGGGCAAGTCCCTCGGCACCAAGGCTCCCGCGATCTTCCAGGTGAACTGGTTCCGTAAGGACGGCGACGGCAGCTTCATCTGGCCCGGATTCGGCGAGAACTCCCGGGTTCTGGAGTGGATGGTGCGCCGCCTCGAAGGCCAGGCTGACGCCGTGGACACCCCGATCGGCCTGCTGCCGACCGCCGACGGTCTGAACCTTGACGGCCTCGAGCTTTCCGAGAGCGCCCGCGAACAGCTCTTCGCGATCGATCCGGAGTCCTGGCTGGCCGAGTGCGACCTCACCGAGGAGTACTTCAAGAAGTTCGGCGACCGGGTTCCGCCGGCACTGCAGGCCGAGCTGGCCAGCGTGCGCTACCACCTCAAGGACTAACCCCGGCTGCAGCCGGGACCAACCGGGCTGCTCCTGTGGCTAATTCAGGAAATTCGGGGCCGACCGGCGAGGTCGGCCCCGAAGCTGTGCCCTGACGACGGAGGCCGGCGCCCGATTTCCTGAATTCGCCACGGGGGTGGCGAGGTGGTTGCGACGCGGCCGGGCCGGGTTAGACCAGCAGCTGGTGCTTGGCGAGGTCGCGGTAGAGCGGTGTGGTCTTCACCAGTTCGGAGTGCGTGCCGATGCCCACGACCTGACCGTGGTCGAGCACCACAATCTGGTCCGAGTCGACCACGGTGGAGAGCCG
>JBBQYN010000023.1:0-15542 GCA_038208655.1 Actinomycetales bacterium | reverse complement strand
CAGTATCGGCACTGAACCGGTTCGTGCAATGTTCACCCGGATCGTCGTGGCGAACCGGGCTCTGCTGTCAAGATGGGTGAATGGATCAGATAGACGGCGATATCACCCAGGCGGACTCGGGTTTGGGAACAGACTTTGACGATGATTTCGACCCGCTTTTCGGCAAGGTCGACCCGGCCCTGCCCGAAGACCGGTACCTCGATCGGGAACTGAGCTGGCTGGCGTTCAACCAGCGGGTGCTCGAACTGGCCGAAGATCCCAGCCTGCCGGTTCTGGAACGGGCCAACTTTCTGGCCATCTTCGCCAGCAATCTCGACGAATTCTTCATGGTGCGGGTCGCCGGCCTGAAACGTCGAATCCTCACCGGGCTGGCCGTGCCCACCAACGTGGGGCGTGCCCCGCAGGACGTGCTCAGCGACATTTCCACGCTGGCGCACGAGTTGCAGCGCCGCCACGCGCGTGCCTTCCAGGATCTGGTACGCCCGGCCATGGCCGACGCCGGCATCGACGTGGTCGACTGGCAGAGCCTGAACGATGCGGACCGCCGGTCGCTGCGAACGTATTTCAGCAACCAGATCTTCCCGGTGCTGATGCCGCTCGCAGTCGACCCGGCGCATCCGTTCCCCTACATTTCGGGGCTGTCCCTGAACCTGGCCGTGCGGGTGCGCAACACCAAGACCGGCAAGCAGGAATTCGCCCGGCTCAAGGTGCCGCCGATGCTGCCCCGGTTCGTGCGGGTGGACCGCGATGAATCCCCCGACAGTATTCGGTACATCGCGTTGGAAGACCTCATCGCCAATCAGCTCGGCGACCTGTTTCCGGGTATGGAAATTCTGGAACACCACGTCTTTCGGGTGACCCGCAACGAAGACGTCGTCATCGATGAAGACGAAACCGAGAACCTCATCAAGGCCCTCGAGAAGGAACTGCTGCGTCGCCGGTTCGGACCGCCGATCCGCCTCGAGGTGACCGAAGACATGGACGACGTCACCCTGGGCCTGCTCGTGCGGGAACTCGACGTGACCGAGCAGGAGGTGTACCACCTGCCCGCGCCACTGGACCTCGGCGGCCTGTTCTCGCTGCGCATCGACCGGCCCGAGCTGCACTACGCCAAGCACGTGCCCACCACGAGCGTGCAGCTACTGCCCGGCGAGCAGAACTCCGAGCCCGACATTTTCACGTCGATCGCGCAGAACGACATTCTGCTGCACCATCCCTACGAATCCTTCGCGACCAGTGTGCAGGCCTTTTTGGAACAGGCCGCCGCCGACCCGAACGTGCTGGCCATCAAGCAGACCCTGTACCGCACCTCGGGTGACAGCCCCATCGTGGAGGCGCTGATCGCCGCGGCCGAGAGCGGCAAGCAGGTGCTCGCGCTGGTGGAGATCAAGGCGCGCTTCGACGAGCAGGCGAACATCACCTGGGCCCGCAAACTCGAAAAGGCCGGCGTGCACGTGGTCTACGGGCTGGTCGGCCTGAAAACGCACTGCAAGCTGGCCCTCGTGGTGCGCTACGAGAAGGGCGTGCTGCGGCACTACAGCCACATCGGCACCGGCAACGACACCCCCAAGACCAGCCGCATTTACGAAGACCTCGGTCTGTTGACCGCCGACCCGCAAGTGGGCAAGGACCTCACCCGGCTCTTCAATGAACTCTCCGGCTACGCCATCGACAAGAAGTTCAAGCGCCTGCTCGTGGCGCCGCTGCACCTGCGCAAGGCCCTGCTCAAGAGCATCGCCACCGAGATGGACCACGCCCTGGCCGGCGAACCCGCGGGCATCCGCATCAAGGTCAACTCGATGGTCGACGAAGACATCATCGACGCCCTCTACCGCGCCAGCCAGGCCGGTGTTCCCATTGACATCTGGGTGCGCGGCATCTGCAGCCTCACGCCGGGTGTGCCCGGCATGAGCGAGACCATCCGGGTGCGGTCGATCCTGGGGCGCTACCTCGAACACTCGCGCATCTTCTCCTTTCACAACCTCGGCGACACCCAGCTGTACATCGGCAGCGCCGACATGATGCACCGCAATCTCGACCGCCGCGTCGAAGCGCTGATCCGTCTCACCGACCCGGCGCACCTGCTCGAGGTGCACAACCTGTTCGACCGAGCCATGGACGAACGCACCTCGTCGTGGTGGCTCAGTGAAACCGGCGAGTGGACTCGTCACGATCACGACGATGCCGGTGGCAAACTTGATGACATGCAAAACCGTCTCATGCAACAGATCTCCCGCCGCAAGCGCCCGTCGGCCCGCCGGTGAGCGTCACGTCACCGAACGGCTCGTCCGCGATTGGGGCACCCGTCTACGCGGCTGGTGCCGTGCTGTGGCGGATCGTGGAGGGGCGCGTGTTGACCCTCGTAATCCACCGCACCGTGCACGGTGACGTGACCATCCCCAAGGGCAAGGTCGACCCCGGCGAGACGCTGCCGCGCACGGCCGTGCGGGAAGTCCGGGAAGAGACCGGCCTCGCCGTGGCGCTCGGCGTGCCGCTGGGCATGTCGCACTACCCGCTGAGCGACGGGCGCGAGAAGATCGTGCATTACTGGGCCGCCGAGGTCACCCCGGAAGCCATCGCGCGGTCCACGTTCGTGCCCAACAGTGAGGTCGCCGCCATCGAATGGGTCAGCCTCAAAAAGGCCCGCACCTACCTCAGCTACCAGGCCGATGTGACCATTCTGGACGCCTTCGAACGCCTCGTCGGGCGCGGCATCACGCGTACCTTCGCCTTGATCGCGCTGCGCCATGGTAAAGCCGTTCCGCGCAGCCAGAACGGTGCCGACAGCGCCCGGCCGCTGACCTCGCGCGGCGTCAAGCAGGCCGCGAGCATCGCGGACACCATCACCGCGTGGCGGCCGCAACGCATCGTCTCGAGCACCGCGACGCGCTGCATCACCACCGTCGCGCCCCTCGCGGCCGCGACGGGCATCGAGATGAAACGTACCGCCCTGATCAGCCAGGACGCCCTCGAGGACGGCACCGCTGATGTGCGCGCCGTGATCGGCAAACGCATCCGCTCACGCAAAACCGCGGTGCTCTGCAGTCACGGACCCGTCCTGCCCGAGATTCTGCGGGAGATCGCCCTCGCGACCGGCTCCACTCTGAACGGGCAGCTGTCGGATGCCGCCAACCTCGACACCGGCGAATTCAGCGTGGTGCACCTCTCGGTGGAAAACCCCAGCGCCGGCATCATCGCCGTCGAAACGCACGGCCCGCTGCTCTGACCCGACGCTCCTGGCCTGAACCCGCACCAACTCGCATGGGACACACCGTTATCGTCACACGCATCGCCCGCCCCGCCGCCGTCGCCCTCGTTGCCGTGCTCGCCCTCTCCTCCTGCGCCGCCAACGAGGTGCGCGGCGACGACTACAGCGATCTGCGAGGCACCCTGAATGCCGCTGGTGCGTCGTCGCAGGGCCCGGCGCAGGAGACCTGGGTGGCCAGCTTCCAAACCATGCACCCCGACGCGACCGCGAACTAGGACCCGTCCGGATCGGGCGCGGGCCGGGAGGCGTTCATCGCCGGCGGTGCCTCATTCGCCGGGTCGGACTCCTCTCTCAACGACGACGAATTGGCCGGCACCTTCGACGCCTGCGTGCCGGGCATCGCCGCGTTGAACCCCGACACAACGCTGCCCGACCTGTTCATCACCGCGGTGCACCGCTCGGACGACTCGGGAACCACGAATAACTTCGCCGACTACCTGTTCCAGGCGGCCGCGGAGGTCTGGACCCCGGAACCGTCGGACTCCTTCACGTTTGAGAGTGGTGAGGGCGCCGCCCAGACCTCCGGGGTGGTGAGCGCCGACGGGCAGGCGCAGGCCGCGGAGTCTGCCGGATCGGCGCCGATGTCGGCCGACCTGCGCGAGACGGTCTCGGAGATCATGACCACGATCTCCGAGGGAACGGGTCACGAGGGCGGCCCACCGGCTCCAGACAAGGGCGACTCGACCGCCATACGACCAACGCGGGAGTACGTCGTCACGTGGGACAGTGGAGATCTCGACAAGCTCGATCAGCGTGGGGGTTGCTCGATCAGCGTGGGGTTGCTCGCTCATGCGCCGGGCAGCTCGTTCATGCGCGGATATGAACACGGTGGCGGCACCACCAGCGACGGGGCGGGCGCAACACGCCCGGTCGGGTTCCGGCGTTCATCTGTTGTTCACCTTGAGGTACCCAACGCGTTAACCGGGGCGCATAGTTTGTCTTTCGGGTCGGCACCGGCCTGTTCTACGTTTCGCTGTGTCCTGCAGTCGATACAACCCTGAAAGGGATTTCTGTGAACTTCAAGCGTCTTGGCCGCCCCGTGGCCATTGCTTTCGTCGCCGTTATTGCACTCTCCTCCTGCGCCTCGAACGAAGGCGGTACAGCAGCCGCCGACTCCGACGCAGCAGCCGGACTCTCGGGAACGCTCAACGCGGGCGGAGCCTCCTCCATGGCTGCCGCGCAGGAAGCTTGGATCGCCGGCTTCCAGGGCGCCAACCCCGACGTCACCATCAACTACGACCCGACCGGGTCCGGCGCCGGCCGCGAAGCCTTCATCGCCGGTGGCTCGGCCTTCGCCGGTTCTGATTCCTACCTCAGCGACGACGAGCTCGCGGGCACGTTCGCATCCTGCGCCCCCGACTCCCTCGCCGTGGATCTTCCCGTCTACATCTCCCCGATCGCCGTGATCTTCAACGTCGAGGGTGTTGACGCACTCAACCTCGACGCTGCCACGCTCGCCATGATCTTCTCCGGTCAGATCACCTCGTGGGATGACGCCGCCATCGCCGCGTTGAACCCCGACGCCACGCTGCCCGCCACCGCGATCACCGCCGTGCACCGCTCGGATGACTCGGGAACCACCGAGAACTTCACTGACTACCTCGCCCAGGCCGCTCCCGACGCATGGGGCGAGGACGCCAGCGACACCTTCCCCTTCACCACCGGTGAAGGAGCACAGGGCACCTCCGGTGTCGTCTCCGCCGTCACCAACGGCGTGGGCACCATCGGTTACGCCGACGCGTCCCAGGCCGGCGACCTCAACACCGTCGCGCTCATGGTCGGTGACGAGTTCGTGGCCTACAGCCCCGAAGCCGCTGCCGAGGTCGTTGCCGGTTCCCCTCTGGTTGAGGGTCGCGCCGCTGACGACCTCGCGCTGAACATCAACCGCACCACGGACAATGCGGCCGAGTACCCTCTCGTACTGGTCAGCTACGCCATCGTCTGCAATGAGTACGCCGATGCCGAACAGGGCGCCCTCGTGAAGGCGTACGTCGAGTACCTCGCCAGCCCCGAGGGCCAGACCGTTGCCCAGGAAGCCGCCGGCATCGCGCCGCTGTCCTCCGAGCTCTCGGACAACGTCGCCGCCGTGCTTGCGACGGTGAAGTAGCCACCACCTCACGCACCATCCCGGGCCCGAACCGGCATTCGCACAGTCTGCGATTGCCGGCTCGGGCACTCGGGTTTGACGCCGGCGCGGCACCGATAGGACATCATTGATACCGCGGCCATATTTCAGTAGTCGAAACAGCAGTCGAAACAGCAGCCGAAGCACCGAAGATCCAAGGAGACGCCAGGAATGACGAGCGCAGTTGCCGCTAACACCATCAAGGCCCGGCAGCGACCCGGCGATCGGATTTTTTCGACCGCCACCGTCGTGTCCGGAAGCCTGATTCTCGGCGTTCTCGCCGCTGTGGCCATCTTCCTGCTCATCGAAAGCCTGCCCGCCTTCGTCGCGCCCGGTTCCGCCTTCTCCGGCGACATCGACAACTTCTGGGACTACGTGGGCCCGCTGGTGTTCGGAACGATCTGGTCGGCCATACTCGCCCTTCTCATGGCCGTTCCGGTGGCGATCGGAATCGCGCTGTTCATCTCGCATTTCGCCCCGCGCAAGCTCGCGCAGGGCCTCGGCTACATCATCGACCTGCTGGCCGCTGTTCCGTCGGTCGTCTTCGGCCTCTGGGGCATCACCGTGCTCGCGCCGCTCGTGCAGCCGTTCTACGTGACGCTCGTGGACTGGTTCGGCTGGTTCCCCCTCTTCGAAGGCCCCGTCTCCGGCACCGGCCGCACCATCCTCACCGTAGCGGTCGTGCTCGCCGTCATGATTCTGCCGATCATCACCGCGATCTGCCGCGAGATTTTTCTGCAGACCCCACTCCTGCACCAGGAGGCCGCACTGGCCCTGGGCGCCACCCGATGGGAAATGATTCGCATGGCTGTGCTGCCCTTCGGACGCCCCGGTATCATCTCTGCTTCCATGCTCGGCCTGGGCCGGGCGCTCGGCGAGACCATGGCCGTAGCCATGGTGCTCTCCCCCAGCTCCCAGGTGATCTTTCAATTGCTTACGTCTCAGAACCCCACCACGATCGCCGCGAACATCGCGCTGAACTTTCCCGAGGCGCACGGTGTGGGTGTGAACATCCTGCTGGCGACCGGCCTGATCCTGTTCGTCGTCACCCTGGTCGTGAACATGATCGCCCGCGTCATTATCAACAGCCGTAAGGCATTCTCGGGGGCCAACTGATGAGCACCGCAACGGTCAATGCGCCGATCACCAACTCCCTGACCGCGGGCATGCTGCCCAAACGTGCTCCGATCTGGATACTGCTGGCCAGCTGGGCTGTGACCGGTCTGGGCTTCGGCACCTTCGCCGTGACCGGCATCGCTGACGGCTTCAACCTGGTCGGCACCCTGTTCTTCGGTACCGTGCTGTACTGCGTGGCCATTTACGTGTTCTCCCGCGCCGTTGAAGGATCCCGCAAGGCAACGGACCGGCTCATGACCGCGCTGGTCACCGCCGCGTTCGTCGTGGCCCTGCTCCCGCTGGTCTCGATCATTGTCACCACCGTGACCAACGGGCTGCCCGCGTTCATCACGCCGAGCTTCTTCACCGAATCCCAGCGCAATGTGGTGGGTGCCGGCGGCGGCGTGCTGCACGCCATCATGGGCACGCTGCTGATCACCGGAACGGCCGCGCTGATCTCCGTACCGGTCGGCCTGCTCACCGCGATCTACCTGGTCGAGTACGGCCGCGGCAAACTCGCCAAATCGATCACGTTCTTTGTCGACGTGATGACCGGCATCCCGTCGATCGTGGCGGG
Organism: Actinomycetales bacterium; assembly: GCA_038208655.1. Classification (GTDB taxonomy): domain Bacteria; phylum Actinomycetota; class Actinomycetes; order Actinomycetales; family Microbacteriaceae; genus Cryobacterium. The sequence continues at coordinate 8,456 of JBBQYN010000023.1, read as the reverse complement.
CCTGTTCGCCTTCGCACTGTTCGCTTTGTTGTTCGATGATCCCGGTATCCGGTTCGGCTTCGGCGGTTCCATCGCTCTGACGGTGTTGATGATTCCCGTGGTGGTGCGCTCGAGCGAAGAAATGCTCAAGCTGGTACCCAACGAACTGCGGGAGGCGGCATACGCCCTCGGGGTTCCGAAATGGCTCACCATCGTCAAGGTCGTGCTGCCCACGTCCATCGCGGGGATCGTCACCGGAATCATGCTGTCCATCGCCCGGGTCATCGGAGAGACCGCGCCGCTGCTCATCGTGGCGGGCTTCACCGCCAGCATGAACTACGACATTTTCAGCGAACGCATGATGACGCTGCCGGTCTTCGTGTACAACCAGTACGTGAGCCAGGGCGTGGACTCCCAGGCCTACATCGACCGGGCCTGGGCCGGGGCGCTCACGTTGATTCTCATCGTGATGGTGCTCAATGGGGCCGCGCGCCTGATCGCGCACATCTTCTCACCCAAGTTCGGCCGCTAGACCCCGTCTCTTGCTCCTGTTTCACGAATCAACTCGAAAGGGACTCAATGTCCAAGCGCATCGAAGTCAATGACCTCAACGTGTACTACAGCAGCTTTCTCGCTGTCGAGGGCGTCTCCCTCGTGATCGAGCCCCGCACCGTGACGGCGTTGATCGGACCGAGCGGTTGTGGCAAGTCCACGTTCATTCGCACGCTGAACCGCATGCACGAGGTCATCCCCGGCGCCCGCGTCGACGGTGAAGTACTCATCGACGGCAACAACCTCTACGGTCCCGGCGTGGACCCGGTACTCGTGCGCCGCCAGGTGGGCATGGTCTTTCAGCGGCCCAACCCGTTCCCGACCATGTCGATTCAGGACAATGTGCTCGCCGGCGTGAAGCTCAACAACCGTCGCCTGAGCAAAAGTGACGCCGACGGCCTCACCGAGAAGGCGTTGCGGGGCGCGAACCTCTGGAACGAGGTCAAGGACCGCCTCGACCGTCCCGGCTCGGGACTGTCGGGCGGGCAGCAGCAGCGGCTCTGCATCGCCCGCGCCATCGCGGTGGAACCCGACGTGATCCTGATGGACGAGCCCTGCTCCGCCCTGGACCCGATCTCAACCCTGGCGATCGAGGACCTCATCGAAGAGATGAAGAGCGAATACACGATCGTGATCGTGACCCACAACATGCAGCAGGCGTCCCGTGTGTCGGACCGCACCGCGTTCTTCAACATCGCCGGGACGGGACAGCCGGGCAAGCTCATCGAGTACGACGACACCACCACGATGTTCTCCAACCCGACTGTTCAGGCCACCGAGGATTACGTCTCCGGTCGTTTCGGCTAAACCAGCCCGAACTTCAGCGGCTACGGCCGAGCAGGTAGGCGTTGAAGGCGGCCGTGCGTTCCGGTGCGGCGGGATACGGTGCGCCGTCCAGCGCCGTGACGGAAACGGCCAGGCGCACGCTGGAGACCAGCCATGCCGCATCCGCTGCCTGCAGCTCACTGACCGGCACGTCGCGGTAGACGACGCTCTGCCCCTCGGCCTGCAGGTGCTCGAACAGGCTCTGCTGGGTGGTGCCGTGCAGGATCGCGCCGCTCGGCACCGGCGTCACGTATTGCCCGTGGGAGAAGATGATGACGCTGCTCGTGGGGCCTTCCATCACGTAGCCGTCGGTCGTGACGAAGATGGTGTCGTCGGCGCCGCGCCGGTGCGCCTCGCGCAGGGCGGCCATGTTGATGGCGTAGCTGAGCGTCTTAGCGCCCATCAGCAGCCAGGGCGCGCGCTCGGCGACGCCCTGCGGGTAGCCGCGGTCGAGGGTGACCACGCGCACGCCATTCGCGCGTACGGCGCGAAAATCTGCCGCCACGTTCGCGTGCAGCCACGCCGTGGGGGCCGGGCCGTGCTCCACGCCGCGGCTGAGCACGAACTTCAGGGCGGCTTCGCCGGTCTGGGGCATGCGTGAGACGGCGTAGTCGATCGCCTGACGCCACTGGGCGGCGTTGGGCACCGGGAGGTCGCAGATAGCTGCCGAGTTACGCAGGCGGCTGATATGCGCGTCGACCTCCTGCGGATGGCCGTTGACCACGCTCAGCGTTTCGAAGATGCCGTCACCGCGCTGGGTGCTCAGTTCTCCGACCCGCAGGGCCGGTGCGGCCGAGTCCGTCTCGTGAAACGTGTCGAGAAAGTCATTGCGGGATGAGTCGGCCGGCACGGGATCGATCAGCAGGGTGAACGGCAGTTTCATGCCCCGAGCCTACCGGCCGACCTCGTGGTCGGCCGGTAGCGGCAGTGATTTTGCCCTGTTCGGGTCAGACCCGGGTGACCGGCTAGCTCTGGAAGGCCACGATCGGGTCGGATGTCGGCTGGTCGGAACCACCGTTAGGTTCCACGGTCACGCCGACCGCGTCACCGGCATGCATGGTGCCGTCCAGCACCCGCCACGCGGTGCCGTCTCCGGTAGAATCGAACGTTCCGGCTGACAGCGGTCCGTCCGCGTTGATGTACCAGAGCTGGTAATCCTGATCCGACGCCAGCGCGGGCAGGTCCTCGAGCAGTACGGCCGAGAGGCCGAGCGAGTTTGACCAGACCAGCGTGGCGGGCTGGCCGTCGACGGTTGTCGTGGCGGCCCGATCGGAGTCCGCGGCCGCATTGATCTCAGCCAGGCCGGCCGCCTGTTGGGTGGCGAACTGGTTGGCGTCGTTGAACGACTGGCCGATGACCGTGCCGCCGACGAACAGGGCAACGGCGGCGGCGGACGCCACGAGCAAACGCACGGGGCGCTGGAACCAGCGGGTTTCGGCGCGTGCCGAGGCGCTGCCGCCTCCGGAGCCGGCGATCGTCGGGATCATCGGTGCCGGGGCCGGTTCACTGCCGGTCACCAGAGGTGCCACCAACCGGGGCAACGGCGCCAGCTGCGGTGTGGAGGCGAGTTGGGCCATGATGCTGGCCTTCAGCCCGGCGGAGGGTTGCACGGGTGCCGTGGCGAGGCCGAGCGCGACTGCTGTATCTGTCAACTCTTTTGCCTCGATTCTGGCTTGGTCGGATTGGGTGAGAAAATGGGCGAAGCGCTTCTCTTCGTGGTCGGAGAGAGCGTTGAGGGCGTAGGCCCCGACGAGTTCTTCAGGGTTCTCGTTGCCGGGTGTGCCCAGGGTGCGATCTGTCATGATGCCACGCCCAGTTCGTCGCGCAGTCTGATGAGTCCATCGCGAAGGCGCGTCTTCACGGTTCCGAGCGGGATGCTGAGCATATCGGCGACCTCGCTGTGACTGTAGCCGCCGTAGTACGCGAGGCTCACGGCCTGGCGTTGCAACTGCGTCAATCTGGACATCGCTTTTTCCACTCTTTCATGTTCGATTCGGACTTCAACGGTTTCGGCAACGTGGTCATACGCAACGGCGAGGTCGCGGATGCCGATTTTGGTGTCCCGGTCACGCCCGGCCTGTGACGACCGAATACGGTCGACCGCTCGCCGGTGGGACATGGTCATGATCCAGGTGGATGCCCCGCCGCGCTTCGGTTCGAAGCGTGACGCCGTCTGCCAGATCTCCAGAAAAATCTCCTGAGTCACTTCTTCCGACTGCGAATGATCAACCAAGACACGTTTGACTAGGCCGAGCACTCGCGGGGCGATCTGGTCATACAGTTCCCCGAACGCCTCCTGATCACCGTCGGCGACACGGATAAGCAATTCCTCCTTGCTGGGAGGAGCCGCCGGCTCGTGGTCAAAAGTGGATTCAGCAGTCATGAGTTCAAGCATGTCAGGTCTTTTCCCGTTCCATGAATAGGGTTCGGTACCGAGTCTGCAAAGGTTTGGTCTGATCGGGGCCCAATCTGGGTGTCACCGACCTGCCGTGACATCGACATGCCAACAAGATGGTGGCCGAGCCGCAGAACGCCTCTCGGCGCGAGGCCGTTCAAAACGGCGAATATTGGAGCCCGGGGTTACTGCGGCCCGACCAGTTTCGAGTGTAGTGGACCACGATGGGCGTTCGCCGGGTGTTCGCCCTCGGCGCACGAGCCGTGCCGCCCGATCAGGGCGGTGCTGTTCGGGCGAGCCGGTGTTACTCGAGGGAGTCGGTGCGCCAGAGCCGGGCGCACGATGCGAACTCGGCCGCCGTGGTGGAAAACCGCAGGGCGCGGGTGGTGAGCTCGGTGGACCGGCTCGGTTCGGTGTGATCCAGGTCGTCGGCCACGCTCGTACAGCCGGCCGCGGTGACGCGGCAGTAAGCGGCCGCCCGGTCCAGGGCCACGGCGAAGTCGCCGGTGAACACGCCGCGCAGAATCTCGTCTGCGAGCGCGATGATCTCCGCCGGACCGGTCGGCACGGCCGCGCCGGCCACCACCGGGTCGATGGTGCGGGCCACGTCGATGCCCCGTTGATAGAGAAAGGCAGTTCCCTCAGGGTCCTGCCGGATGAGCAGCCGGACTAGGTAGATACGCCAGAGCGCACCGGGCAGGCTGCGCGGGGCGGCGCGAGACCACAGTTCGGCCACGGCGTCGATGCCGTTCTCGTCGGTGTAGGCCACGAGCCGTTCCACGATGTCGGGGTCCGGGTCACTGCGTACGCGAGCGAGCAGGGCTTGGGCGGTCTCGTGCGCGATGCGGCTGATGTGAGCGGGGTCTTCACCGCCCTTGAACGCCTCGAAGCGGCTGCCTGAGAACTGCGTCGGCTTGTGAAAATCGTCGGCCATCGCGTTCTCCTGTTCGGTACGTGGGTGTCTGTGTTTGGTTCAGGCGGGTGGTTCAGGCGGTGCCTGAGATCCGAGAATACCGTGGACTTTTGGCCGTCTTCCACCGTATCGAAAAAGTGTCGGGGCAAATCCAAGGTAAGTTGGTTTCTGCGGGCCTCTAGCTCAGTTGGTAGAGCAAAGGACTTTTAATCCTTGGGTCGTCGGTTCGAGCCCGACGGGGCCCACCCGAACCGTGTCCGTGGCACGGTGGGATGCGCATTGACGAACGTTCGTCGGTGCGCATCCGTCGTTAACGCCCCGGCGGCAGTTCAGAGGGCGTAACGGTGCCGCACGTGGTGCCGGTCGGATCGGGCCTGCCAGAATTCCGCCTCCTGGGGGGCCAGCGCGTAGACCTGCCACTGCGGGTTCTCGGACCCGTCGGCGCCGGGCCGATCGTTCCAGTCTGCCGTGGAGTCCGCGACAGGCAACAGGCTCACCGGGCCGACGAAACGCACCTGCCGGCCGAGGGCATGCCAGTAGAAGTTCATGGCTGCGACCGGGTTGCTGTTCAGCTCCCGGCCTTTGCGGGAGCTGCGTGCGGAGGCGAACAGCAGCGTCGGGCCGGCAATGTCCTTCAGGATCAGCATGCGCGACGAGACGGCTCCCTGCGGGGTCGCCGTGGCGAGGCTGAACGCGTGCGGTTGCGGTAGCTCGGCGGCCAGCGCCTGGCCGAGCCAGTCCCGGAACAGCTCCAGGGGGTCGCTCGGCGCGTCGGCGGGGTCGAAGTGCGGAAGGTTGTCGGGAAAGTCGGGCAGCTCGCGCAGGGTCTGGCGCAGGCTCGGATGCGGGGATTCGATCACGTGGCGAGCCTACTGCCCGGGCCCGTGCGTTCGGCTGTGATGTATGACGCGGCCGCCCGGGACGGGCTGAGACGGCCCTCGGCCTGCAAGCTGGCTGGGAGTCGCCGTCCCCCTATTCACCGCCGGAACAGATACCGATATCCTCACGTTAAATGCTGGTGAAGTACCGGAAAACAGTCAGGAAGAGGTCGCATTGAGACGTGAGAATGAAGAGGTGGAACACGACTCCGGAGTGGTCGACAAATACCGTAGTCACGCCAACGGCAACGGCTGGGTTTCGAAACGGGCCACGGTGCATCCGTCGGCGTTCGTGTCGGAAAATTCCTACGTGGAATCCGGTGTGCACGTGGGTACGGAGTCCTGGATCGGCGCCGGAAGCTGGATTGATCGGGATGCGGTGCTGGGCGAGCGGGTGTTCATCGGCCAGAACGTGCACGTGGGCCAGGGTACCCGGCTCGGTGACGGCGCCTGGGTGGGAAGCCATTCCCGCATCGGCGCCGGCGTGCAGCTCGCCGCGGGCGTGCGGCTGGACCGAGACAGCGTGATCGCCGATGCCACCACGGTCGGTCCGCCCCCGCGCGTGCGGCTGCGGCCTCTGGTCGCTCCGGTCCCCGAGGCCGTTTCCCAACCGACGGATGCCGCCGGTCAGCCCACTCGCGCCCGCAACCGTTACACGCGCGCGGCGTAATCCCCGCGCGCGTTTCCAGTCTGCGCCCCGCCGGGGTATTCCCAACCCGGCGTCGTGGGCACGTCGAGGCCCGGAACGCGGGTCCAGGTCAGAAAAGCGCGGCGACCGCGTGTGCCACGGTGAAGATAGTCAGCCCGGCGAGGGATCCTACGACGGTGCCGTTGATGCGGATGAACTGCAAATCCCGGCCGACCTGCAGCTCGATTTTCGCCGCCGTTTCGGCCGCGTCCCAGCGTTCCACGGTTTCGGTGATCACGCCGGCAATCTCGTGGCGGTAGTTCTGCACCAGGTGACTGGCGGAATCGCTCAGCCACAGGTCGATTCGAGCGCCGAGCACCGGGTCGGCACTGAGCCGCCCGCCGAAGTCGGCGACGGTCGACTCGATGCCGGTGCGCAGCGGGCTCTGCGGGTCGGCGAGCGCCTCCCCCAGGGAGGCTTTCACGGAATCCCAGGTTTCGCCGGCGAATTCGCGCAACCGAGCGCTGTCGAGCAGGTCGGCCTTGACGCTTTCCACCCGGGCGATCATGACCGCCTCGTGCTGCAGGTCGTGCATCACCTCGTCGAGGTAGCGGTCGATGGCCACACGCACCGGATGGTCGGGTTCGGCCCGGGCCGTGGCCACGAAGCCGAGCACCTCCCGGTAGGCACGGTCGTCCACGAGTTTGTCGACGAATCCGGGCATCCACTGGGGCAGTCGTCGGGACACGGCACGGCCGAACGCCTCCGGGTGTTCCCGCAGCCACACATCGGCGCGGTCCAGCAGCAGGTCGACGGCCGCGTGTTGCTGCCCGGAGTCAACCAGGCGCTGGCCAACCCGGCCCAGGCTCGGCGCCCACTGCGGGCGCACCAGGTGTTCCCGGGCTAGGGACTCGATCAGATTCCGCACGGCGTCGTCTCCGAGCAGGGTCAGCACCCCCTGCCCGGCCACGGCCACCTCGTCGGTCAGGCGGCGAGCATGGTCGGGTTCAGCCAACCACTGGCCGAGACGCCGGGAGATGCCGATGGAGGCCAGCTTGCCGCGCACCACGTCGTCGGAGAGAAAATTGGTCTCGACGAAGTCGCCCAGGCTGGCGCCGATCTCGTTCTTGCGGCTCGCAATGATATTGGTGTGCGGAATGCGCAGTCCCAGCGGGTACCGGAACAGTGCCGTCACGGCGAACCAGTCCGCGATGGCGCCGACCATGCCGCCCTCCGCGGCGGCTCGCACGTAGGCCAGCCACGGGTACCGGTCCTGCAGGGCGAATGACAGCGCGAAGATCACGGCCATGAGCAGCAGCAGCCCTCCGGCGAGGCGTTTCATACCGATGAGCGCCCGCAGCCGGGCGGCATCGGCGGGGCTCAGGTCCGGGCCTGGTGTGGCCGCGGTCACCGGCGCGGTCATGCTAGGCCTCGAAACCGTTCGGGCGGATGCCCCAGCGCACCGTGACAGACTCCCCCGGTGCCAGCCAGCGCAGGCCGACCCCCGAGTTGAAGGCGTCGGCGGGGGCGGTCATGGGTTCGATCGCCACGGCCTGCCCGATCACCGATTCGGACCCGGTGCACACCGGGAACACTCGCGGGGTGAAGACCTGCACGTAGCGCATGCTGTCGTCGCCCCACAGCGTGACGCTGCGCCCGTCGGGGGCGGTGAGGGAATGTTCACCGCGCCCGTCGTGCATCTCGACCGCGCCGAACCCGTCGTCCAGGTCGAGGGTGTGCACGGCAACACCGGCCCGTAGATCGAACCGGGTGCCCTGCACGCCGGACTCCCCCACCGGGTTGAGGCGGTCGTCTACGTCGATATGACTGCCTGCCGCGACGCGCAAGACGAGGTCGCCGGTGGGGACGTCACCGATTTTCAAGTACGGGTGGGCGCCGATGGCGACCGGGGCATCCGTTGTGCCGGCGTTGTGCAGCGTGTGCGTGACACTGAGCCCGTCGTCGTCGAGGGAATACCGCACGGCCGTGTCGAGCAGGAACGGGTACCCGCTCTGCGGCACCACGGTCGCCCCGAGGGTGACGGAGCTGCCGGTGAAGTCAACCTCGCGGTACGGCGTGAACCGCAGCAGGCCGTGGATGGCGTTGTGCCGGGCCGGTTCGGTGAGCGCGAGCTGACGCATCTCGGCACCCTGCGCCCAGCGGCCGTCACGAATGCGATTGGGCCAGGGCACCAGCACGATGCCGGCGGCCATGGGTGGTTGGGACTGTTCCGGAAACGTCTCCACCAGATCTATGCCGTTGAGGGAATATGCCCGGAGTCCGGCG
>JBBQYN010000022.1:0-15794 GCA_038208655.1 Actinomycetales bacterium | reverse complement strand
GGGGCACTCGTTTGATATACGCACCGGACCGGAATGCGGGAAGGCAGATATGGCTCGTCGTTTGCCCTCAACGCCCCCGAACCTGCCGGGTTTCTCGTACATCCGTGCCCTCGGTTCCGGCGGCTTCGCCGACGTTTTTCTTTACGAGCAAAATTTGCCCCGCCGCCTGGTTGCCGTGAAAGTGCTGCAGGCCGGCATCGTCACCGATGAGGTGCGCCAACTGTTCCGCGCCGAGACCAACCTGATGGCGCTGTTCAGCTCACACCCCTCCATCCTCACCGTGTTCCAGTCCAGCCTGTCCGCCGACGGCCGGCCGTATTTGGTGATGGAGTACTGCTCCGCGAGCCTGAGCCAGCAGTACCGCCGTGCGCCCCTCGCCGTGCCCGAGGTGTTGCGCATCGGCATCCGCATCGCCAGCGCCGTGGAAACCGCGCACCGGGCCGGTGTGCTGCACCGCGATATCAAACCGTCCAATATTCTGGTCACCGCCTACGGCCACCCCGTGCTGTCGGACTTCGGTATCGCCGCCACGCTCTCGGACGCCGAACGAGCCGAAGCGGTCGGCCTGTCCGTGCCCTGGTCTGCCCCCGAGGTGCTGCGCGAGCATGTGTCGGGCAGTATCGCCAGCGAGGTCTGGTCCCTCGGAGCCACGCTGTACTCCCTGCTCGCCGGCCGGTCACCGTTTGAGGTGCCCGGCACCGAGAACAGTACCGTCGAGTTGCTCGGCCGCATCGTGCGGGCCGCGGTTCCCCCCATCGGCCGAGTGGATGTTCCGGAGCGGCTGGAGCAGATTCTGCACCGGGCCATGAGCCGGGATCCGCGTTCCCGGCAGCAGAGCGTACTGGAACTGATCCGGGAACTGCAGTCGGTCGAAGCCGAACTGGGCCTGGCCCAGACTCCGCTCGAAGTCAGCCTCGACGAGTGGGCGTCCGCGATCGCCGCGGACCCCACCGAGCAGACCCGCATCACGGCGGTGTCCGCGGTGGACACGCCCGCGGGCCGTCGCCGCCGCAGCCCGACCGCGCTCGGGCAGCCTGGCCCGCGCGCCGGCAGAACCGGTCGCAGCGCCTCACGCGGCGCCTCGCTGCTGGGCGGTTCTCGCGGCAGCGCCCCCGGCAGCGCTGCGGGCGGCGTGGTCTCGTCTCATCGGTACCGCCCGCTGCGGTCGCGGGCCACGGTCATGTGGGCGTTGGTGGCGGCGGTGCTGCTGGTGGGCGGCACCGCCGCCGGGGCCACTGTCATTCTGACCCAGCAGGACGCGGAGATCCCCGTGGTCACGAGCCTGTCCGGCATTCCGCTGGACGGCACCGTACGGTTCGAGTGGACCGACCCGGGCATCCGTGCCGATGACAGCTACGTCATCGCGCTCGCCTCCGGTGAAACCAGCATTCAACGTGGAACCCGGTTCGCGGTCGACCCCGGCCGCAGCAGCCAGGTGTGCGCCACCGTCTACGTGAACCGGGCGGGCCAGAACGGCCAGCCCAGCCCGGAAACCTGCGTGGCCGTGGCGGGGGAGAACCGGTGAGCCGTGCGCGCGCCCTGAGTCGGTGGGTGACCCGGCACCGATCGGCGACCACCACCCTGATCAGCAGTGCCGTCATCGTCTCGGTGGTCGCGACGGTAGCCATCGTGTCGGGCGGATACACCGCGCAGCGGGTCAGTCTCGGCGACGACGCCGTCTGGGTCGCGAACCAGAGCCGACAGTCGCTGGGCCGCGCGAACACTGCGGTGCTGGAACTGAACACCGCCGTGCCCGCCGCGAGCACCAGCATTGACGTGCTGCAGTCCGGTGCCACCGTGCTGGCCGTCAACCGTGACGCCGACACGGTGGACATTCTCGACCCTGCCACGGCCACCATCACCGACAGTGTGGCGCTGCCCGCGCAGAACCCGGCCGTGTTTCTCTCCTCGGACCGTGCCCTGATCGCCGGGAACGGTGACGTGTGGACCCTGCCGAGCACCGACCTGGCCACCTTCGACAGCACGACCACACCCACCCTGTCGCTGGGCGCCGGAACAGTGCTGAGCCTCGACGCCGCCGGCATCATGTTCTCGTTCACTCCCGCCACCGGCAGCCTCATCACCGTGGACACCGGCGACGGCAACCGGGTGCTGGCCACCGTGACCGTCGACGCCGGCGCGGCCGACGACGACTACCAGCTGAGTAGCGTACGCGGTGAACCGGTGCTGTTGAACACCAGCACCGGCCTGCTGTTGGCCGGAGGCCAGCGCACTGACCTGTCCGGGCTGGTCGACGCCGACGCGGTGCTCCAGACGCCCAGCCTGGACGGCAATGCTGTGCTCGTCGCCCACCGTGGCGGGCTGCTCTCCGTGGGGCTGTCGGGCCAGGACCCGTCCGTGCTCGTTGACGGCCGCACCGGCTCCGCGGCCGCGCCGACACGCCTGAACGGATGCGACTACGCGGCCTGGGCGGACGGCAGCGCCTGGCAACGGTGCGCCGCCGACGCCGCTGCAGACACCGGCGTGCTGACCCCGCTCCAGGGCCTCACGGCCGGCGCCCGACTCGCCTTTCAGGTGAACGAGCCCATCGTCGTGCTCAACGACCTGGTCAACGGGTCGGTCTGGGCCGTGCAACGCGACGACGCCCTGATCGACAATTGGAACGACCTGATCGACGCGGTGCCCGACAGTGACCAGTTCGTGCAGAGCGCCGATGAGGTCCCCGAATTTGACGATACCCAGGTCGCCCCGGTAGCCGTCGACGACACGTTCGGCGCCCGGCCCGGCCGGGCGGTGAGGCTGCCCGTTCTGCTCAATGATTACGACGCCAACGGGGACGCGCTGGTCATCGACGACTTCACGCCGCTGCCGGCCGATGCGGGCCGGCTCGACCTGATCGGGAACAACCAGCAGCTGCAGCTGACCCTGCCGGCGGATGCCCGCGGCGATCTGAGCTTCGACTACCGCATCAGCGACGGCCGCGGCGGCACCGCGACGGCCACCGTCACCGTGCAGGTGCGCAACGACGCGCAGAATGCCGCCCCCGAACAGGTGCGCGCGACATCCGCTCAGGTCGAAGCCGGCGCACGGGTCACCACGCAGGTGCTCGGCGACTGGGTCGATCCCGACGGCGACCCGATCTACCTGACCGGGGCCACCACCGCCCTGCCCGACACCGTGTCGTTCACCCCCGACGGCGCCGTGACCTTCACCCACGGCGGAGCGGACCCTTCAACGCCCGGCGGTGCCCCCGACACCGTCGACGTGGCCCTGCAGGTGTCCGACGGCACCCTGACCGGCAGTGGGGCACTGCAGGTGGCAGTGAACCCGGTCGGAGCCGTGCCGATCGTCGCCGACACCTTCCTGGTGCTCGCCACCGCCGGCACCGAGGTGACCGTCTCCCCACTCGAACACGTGCGCGGCGGCAGCGGCGCCCTGCGCCTGACGAACGTTCCCGAACGGCCCGGCGTCAGCGTCACACCCGATTTCGTGACTGGGACGTTTCGGTTTCAGAGCGACGAAGTGGGCACGCACTACCTCGAGTACACCGTGACCGACGGCACCGCCACCCGCACCGGGCAGGTGCGCATGCAGGTCGCCGCCGCAGCAGAGTTCTCCAGTGTGCCGATCACCGTGCCGCACACCGCGTTCCTGCGCGGCGCCGAACCGACGCTGGTCGACGTGCTCAGCCGCGACATCGACCCCGGCGGCGGGGTGCTCCTGGTCACCGGAACCTCCGACGTGCCGCCGGAGAGCGGCCTGCGCGTCGAAATCCTCGACCAGAGCCTGCTGCGGGTCACCCTCACCCGGCCCCTCGACGGCCCGGTCACGTTCGGGTACACGGTCAGCAACGGGTTCGCCGCGGCAGCGGGCACCGTCACCGTGATCGAGTTACCCGCCCTGCAACGCACCCAGGCACCCTTGGCCGAACCCGACACCGCGTCGGTGCGCGTCGGTGAGGTCATCGACATTCCGGTGCTGGCCAACGACCGGCACCCCGACGGCGCCGCGCTGAGCCTCGCCGCCGACCTCACCGTGGGTGTGAACGCCGGTGCCGGGCTGCTCTTCACCTCCGGGTCGGTACTGCGCTACCTGGCACCTGACGTTCCCGGCAACTTCACCGCCGTCTACCGGGTGTATGCGCCCGACGGCCAATTCGCCGACGCGGAAGTGCGCATCGCGGTGCGTGAAGCGGATGCCGCCGCCAACCGGGCCCCGGCCCCCGCCACCGTGACCGCCCGGGTGCTCGCCGGCGCCACGGTGCGCATCGGCATCCCGCTGTCTGGCATCGACCCCGACGGCGACTCGGTGCAGCTGCTCGGCCAGCAGAGCAGCCCGACCAAGGGCGCCGTCACCGCCGTCGGGCCGGACTGGATCGACTTCACGGCGGGGGAGTACGCCGCCGGTACCGACACGTTCGAGTATGCCGTCGTCGATGCTCTCGGCGCCCGTGCCACCGGCGTCATCCGGGTCGGCATCAGCCCCCGGCTCGACGGGGCCCGCAACCCTGTGGCTGCGCCCGACGAGGTCACCGTGCGGCCCGGCAGTACCGTGGCCGTGCGGGTGCTCGCCAACGATTCCGACCCCGACAACGGCGCCCTCAGCCTGGTCAGCGTGGAACCGACCGACGAGGACGGGGTCGCCCGCGTCGACGGGCGGCAGGTCACCGTCAAGGCCCCCCGCACCGAGGGGCGCACCGGGTTCATCTACACGATCGCCAACGAACGCGGCGGCACTGCGTCGAGCTTCCTCACCGTCATCGTCGACGTCAACGCCCCCTACGCCCGCCCAGACGCCCAGGACACCGTGCTGACCCTGTCCGACATCCTCGACCGCAGCACCGTCGACGTGAACGTGCTCGCCGGGGTGTTCTTCGCGGACGGACCCGTGAGTACCCTCGGGGTGCAGGTGCCTGCAGACCGCGGCGCAACCGCCCGGGTGCTGCCCGACCAGCGCATCCGTGTGACCGTCACCGACGCCAGCCAGATCATTCCCTTCTCGCTCAGCCATCCCAACGACCCCGCCATCGTCGCGCACGCGTTCATCCGGGTGCCCGGCTTCCGCGACGCCCTGCCGCAGCGCCGCGCCGGGGCTCCTGCGCTGACCGTGCCCAGCGGCACCGCGCTCACCATTGACATCAACGATTTCGTCGTCGCGGCCGCCGGCAGCCCGGTGCGGCTCACCGACCCCGGAACCGTGCGGGCCACCCAGTCCGACGGGTCCGGCCTGGTCGTGACCGACCGGCGGCTGAGCTACACCAGCGCGCCCGGGTATTTCGGCCCCGCGTCGGTGTCGTTCGAGGTGACGGATGCCCGCCAGCCCGGCGATCCTGAAGCGCGGACGGCGAGCATCGTGCTGCCGATCCTGGTGACACCGCAGGAGAACCAGCCGCCGACCTTCGACGGCGCGGTCATCGACGTCGAACCCGGGCAGAGCCTCACCCTCGACCTGCACCGGCTCACCGCCTACCCCTACCCGGATGCCCTCGACGAGCTGGTTTACAGCGTGCTCGACCCGCAGCCGGCCGGCGTCGACGCGACGCTGCGCGGGTCAAGCCTGATACTCAACGTCGCCGACGCCGCGGCGAAGGGCAGCCGCAGCGCCGTGACCGTGGGCGTGCGCGATTCCCGCAGCGCCGGCAACGCCGGCCGGATCGAGCTGCGCGTGGTCGCCTCCAGCAAACCGCTCGCCGTTCCGGCCGACGACGTCGTGCAGGCCCTGCGTGACACCACGACCGTTGTCGACGTTCTCGCCAACGACGGCGCCACGAACCCGTTCCCGGCGGTTCCGCTGCGAGTCGTCGCGGTGCGGGGATTGGACGGTGCCGGGCTGCCCCGCGGCGTGAGCATCACCCCGAACGCCAGCCAGAACCGGCTGAGCATCGTGGTGGCCGCCGACGCGGAACCGGTGAACACCAGCGTGCAGTACCAGGTGGCCGACGCCACCGACGATCCCGACCGCTACGCCTGGGCGACCGTGCGCGTCGCCGTCGCCGACGTGCCCGAGCCGGTCTCGGGCGTCAGCGTCACCGGCTTCGGCGACGAGCGCCTCACCGTGGTGTTCCGGCCCGGCCCGGCCAACAACTCGGCCATCTTCGGTTTCGACGTGCTGCTCACCGCCGCCGCGACGGGAAGGGAGATCAGCAGCACCGCCTGCACGGCGACCCAGTGCACCGTTCCCACGGCGGGCAACGGTTCCGCCAACGCGGTGCGGGTCAGCGTCAGCGCCCGGAACGCGGTGGGCAGTTCGTCCGACGCCGTGCTGGCCGGGTCGGTCTGGTCTGACGTGATCCCGGCCGCGCCGGCCAACCTCACCCTCGCCCCCCTCGACGGCGCGCTGCGGGTGTCCTGGAACCCCGCCACCGCCTCGGCCGGGTCTGCCGTGCGCGACTACGTCGTCACCGCCAACGGTCAGCCGCGCGACACCGTGTCGGCCGCGGCGTGCTCGGCCGTTACCTGCAGTGTCGCGCTCGACGGCCTCCGCAACGGGCAGTCCAGCACCGTCACCGTGAGCGCCCGCAACGACGCATTCACCGGCCTGAGCAGTTGGACCAGTGCGTCCGGGTCGCAAACGCCGTACGGGGCCCCGATCGCCGGCGGCCTCACCGCGACCGCGTCTGACGACACCGGCCGGGTCACCGTGAGCTGGGACGGTTTCGACCCCCGCGGCCGGGCGCTGGACGGCTACATCGTGCAGCGGCTGCGGGGCACGACGCCCCCCACCGGCGCACAGGCCTGCACGGTGAGCAGCCCGGCACCCGGCACGGTCGGCCTGCCGACCGTCGGCGGCCAGGTCGCCGAGCAGCAGGTGCTGTCCGGCGACGCGCGGTCCGCGGAATTCACCGGCCTCACCGGCGACAACGGCACTCACTCCTTCGCGGTCTGGGGCTACAACCCGGCCGGCTGCGCGGCCACCCCCGTGGGCACGGTCGTGGTGCGGGAGGTCCCCGGGCCGGTCACAGCGGTGCAGGGCTCGATGCAGAACCGGGTCAGCGGAACGGGCCTGACCGACACCGCCACACGCGACTACCGTCTCACCGGGGCCACCGCCGGAGGGCCGGTCAGCTACCTGCAGGTGCGCTCGGGCGGCCAGACGGTGGTGCTGCCCGAAGGAGGCCTGTGGCTGCGCGATGTGCACGGCCCGGTCCCGTTTGGTGCGGTCGCGACGTTCGAGGTGCAGGCCTGCAACGCCGACGGGTCGTGGGCCGGGTGCGGGGAGTGGTCCCCGTTCGCCGCGCCCGAGGCATCCGTCGACTTCACGGTGCAGAACCTGACCTACGACGCCGCGACGGGCGTGTTCAGCTGGACCAACGGCCCCGACAACACCGGCCTGCCCGCCCGGTACTCCTGCCGCTCGGGCACCGCTCCGGCAGTGGATGCGGCAACACCGAACAGCTGCACCGTGCCGGCCCCCGCCGACCCGGTCGCGACGGCGCAGCTCACCGTGACCGTGAACGGCCAGAGTGCCGGGTTTCGGACCGGGCCGTGACCGGCGCACCGCTCAGTACCCCGGGCACCAGTAACCTTCGCAGCAGCACCCCTCGCACCGACCGAAACCGCACCGACCGAAACCGCACCGAACGGACACAAGCCGCCATGACCCTCACCCCCGAACAGGCCACCCAGTTCGCCGACGCCTTCGAACGGCTGGTGCGTGGGGTCGAAGGGGTGGTGCTGGGGAAGAACCATGTCATCCGTCTGGCGTTCGTGGCGCTGCTCAGCGACGGTCACCTGCTGCTGGAAGACGTCCCGGGCACCGGCAAGACGTCGCTGGCCCGTGCCATCGCGCAGAGCGTGCGCGGAACCAGCAACCGGGTTCAGTTCACCCCCGACCTGTTGCCCGGCGATATCACCGGGGTGAGCATCTACGACCAGCGCAGCGGGGCTTTCGAGTTTCACCGCGGCCCGATCTTCGCCAACATTGTGCTCGCCGACGAGATCAACCGTGCCAGCCCGAAGACCCAGGCCGCCCTGCTGGAAGTGATGGAAGAGGCGCAGGTCACCGCCGACGGCGTCACCCACCCGGTCGGCGCCCCGTTCATGGTGATCGCCACGCAGAACCCCATCGAACAGGCCGGCACCTACCGATTGCCGGAAGCCCAGCTGGACCGTTTCATCATGAAAACCTCCATCGGCTACCCTGACCACGCCGCCACGGTGCGCATTCTCGAGGGTGCCGGCATGCGCGCCCACGAGAGCGTGCTGCCTCCGGTGCTGTCCGCCGAGACCGTCGTGGAACTGGCCGCCCTGGCCCGCACCGTGTTCGTGGACTCCTCCATTAACGACTATGTGTCTCGGCTCGTGGACGCCACCCGCACCGCCCCCGAGGTACGCCTGGGTGCCAGCGTGCGCGGTGCCCTCGCCCTGATCCGCACCGCCAAAACCCTGGCCGCCGCCACCGGCCGTCACTACGTGATCCCCGATGATGTGAAGACCCTCGCCGAATCCGTGCTCTCCCACCGTCTGCTGCTGGAACCTGAGGCCGAATTCGACGGTGTCACGGCGTCGAGCATCATCGCGCAGATTCTGCTGGAAACCGCACCGCCGAGCGACCGGGCGGGGGGCTGACGCGCCGATGGCCCGACAGCCGATGACCGGGGCACCGATGGCCGAGGTGCGGACGGCCGGGGTACCGATGACCGGAGTGCCGACGACCGGAGCGCCGATGGCCGCGGCCCGTGTGAGCGACCGTTTTCGTGCCGCCCTGCGGCGCGGGGCGTCCGTCGTTACGCCGCTGGGCTGGGGCGTGCTCGGCACCGTCATCGCCGCCTTCGCCGCCGGGTACACCCTCGGCTGGGCCGAGCTGGTCGCCGCGGCCTGGGCAGGCCTGGTACTGCTGATCGCCGCCGCCGGGTACCTCATCGGCCGGGATGCCTACGAGATCGGTGCGACCCTCAACCTGCCCCGGGTCACCGTGGGGGAACCTGCCGTCGGTGCGCTACGCGCGCGCAACCCCACGCGCCGGCATCTGCCCGGCATCCGTATCGACCTTCCTCTCGGTGACGGCGTCGCGGTGTTCCGTCTCGGCGGACTGGGGCGCGGGGTCACCGTGCACGACGCGTTCACCGTGCCCACTCACCGTCGCGGCGTGATCACCGTGGGTCCGGTGCACACCGTGCGAGCCGACCCGATCGGCCTGGTGCGCCGGGAACGGCTCCGGGACAACAGCATCGACCTGTTCGTGCATCCGCGCACCCTGTCCATCCCGAGCATGAGCACCGGCTTCGTGCGTGACCTGGAGGGTAACCCCACCCGTAACCTCACCACCGACGACGTGTCCTTCCACGCGCTACGGGAATACGTTCCCGGTGACGAACGCCGCAGCATCCACTGGAAAAGCACCGCCAAGACCGGTACCTACATGGTGCGCCAGTTCGAAGAATCCCGCCGCAGCCACCTGATGGTGCTGCTCAGCCTCACCGCCGCGGACTATCGCACCGACGAAGAATTCGAAATGGCCGTGAGCGTGGCCGGGTCACTCGGTGTGCGAGCCCTGCGTGACGCCCGCACCCTGACCGTGGTCGCCGGCACCCGCAGCGCTCGCGCTCGCACCGCTACCCGCGCAGGAACCCCGGCCGCACCCCCGGCCGCACCCCCGGCCGGAACGCGCCCCGGCCGTGGCAGGGCAGAGATGACCACCCTGCGGGAACTCAGCACCGTCACCCGCAACCGGCTGCTCGACGAGCTCAGCGGCGTCGACCGCACCGACGCGGAACCGGCCCTCACCGACGTGGCCGCGCTGGCCGCCGAAGTCGTCGCCGGCCTGTCGGTGGCGTTCCTGGTCTGCGGAACCGGCACCAGCCTCGCGCAGCTGCGGACAGCCTCCGCCCGGTTTCCCCTCGGAGTCGAGGTCGTCGCGGTGGTCTGCGACCCCGACGCCGTTCCCGGGCTGCGCCGAGTCAAAGAACTGAGCGTGCTGACCATCGGCCTGCTCGATGACCTGCAGAAAAGCCTCGCCGGGGGAGCCGCGCGATGACGGCCCCGCCCGCCTTCCGCTGGCGGAGCGCCCTGGCCCACACGAGTGCGCTGCTCGTGCTGACCGCGGTGGCCGCCCTCGCGCTGTGGCCCGTCTACCAGAGCCCGGCCTTCATCGGGACGGTCGCCGGCGGGTTCATTCTCGGTGCCGTGCTCGCCGTCATCGGCGCCCGCTGGCGCTGGCCGGCCTGGCTGCTGCTGCTGGCCGGGACCGCCGGATTTCTCCTGGTCGGAGTTCCGCTCGCGGTGCCCGCCCAGATGCAGGGCGCTCTGCCCACCCTCGCCGGGCTCACCCACCTGGTCACTGCCGTGGCCCTCGGCTGGACCCAACTGGTCACCATCGCCCTCCCCGTCGGCGATTACCAGGCCCTGCTCGTTCCCGCGCTGATCCTGGTGCTGAGCAGCACCGTCACCGGGCTGAGCGTTGCGCTGCGCACCCGCAGGCCGGCGCTCGCCGTGCTCGCGCCCACGACACTGTTTCTTTCCGGAATCGCCCTGGGCCCCGGCACCCGACCCGGTACCGGCACCGTGCCGGGAACGGTGATCGCCCCGGCGCTGCTGGGACTGGCCTTCTTTCTCGGCGTTGTGCTGTGGCTGGTGTTGCTGCGCGCGCACCGACCGCAGACCGCACGGCGTGACGCCCGGCAGTCCTCCGCGTCCCGGGAATCTACCGCGACCCGCCGCGTGTCACGCATCACGACGTTCGTCAGCGGGGCCGTGATCGTGGCACTGGCCCTCGCGGCCGGAACGGCAGCCACGCTGGTACTGCCGGCGACGGGACCCCGCAACGTGGTGCGCACGCACGTGCAGCAGCCCTTCGATGCCCGGGACTACCCCAGCCCCCTGAGCACTTTTCGGTCGTACCTGCAACCGGCAGCCGTGCAGAGCACCCTTTTCGAGGTGAGTGGGCTGCCGGCCGGCGGGCGGATGCGACTGGCCGCCCTCGACAGCTACGACGGCGTGGTCTACTCCGTGCAGGCCCCCGAAGACGCGGATGCCACCGGCGCGACCGACTCGGGAACCTTCACCCGGGTGCCGTACCGGCTCGACCAGAGTGCCGTCACCGGCGACGAGATCAGCCTCAGCGTGCGGGTGGGCGACTACACGGGGGTCTGGGTGCCCGGGGCCGGCTCCCTCGAACGGCTCGACTTCACCGGGGCCACCGCGGCGGAGCGCACGGACTCGTTCTTTTACAGCGACGCCGCCGGCACCGCGGCCGTGCTCGGAGGCCTGCAACCCGGCGACAGCTACGAGATCCGATCGGTGGCCCCTCCGCTGGTCACGGACCTCTCCGGTGCGCAACCCGGCTCGGCGCGGCTCGCCCCGCTCGCGGTGATCCCCGACGGAATCCGCGACGCCGCCGACACGGCCGCACAGACGTCACAGCGCCCCGGTGAACGTCTGCAGGCCGCCCTCGACGACCTCACTACCCGCGGCTACATCAGCCACGGCCTCTCCGCCGACGAACCGGCCAGCCGCTCCGGGCATGGTGCCGACCGCATCGCCGAACTGTTCACCGCCGTGCCGATGCTCGGCGACGCGGAACAGTACGCCGTCGCCGCCGCCCTGCTGGCCCGCCAGCTCGACTTCCCGGCCCGGGTGGTGCTGGGTTTCGTACCCACCGCCGCAGCCGACGCGGGCACGGTGCGGGTGACCGGCGCCGACGTCTCCGCGTGGATCGAAGTGCAGACGGCGACGGATGGCTGGGTGACAGTGGATCCGAATCCCGCGGTGCGCGACGTCCCCGCCCGGGAACCCGACGAACCGACCTCGGTGGCGCAGCCGCAATCAGTTCTGCCACCGCCGCCGCTGTCGATTCAGGAACCCGCGAACATCGACCCGCCCAGCAGTACGGTCGAGGACCCGCCCGCACCGTTGCATCCGTTACTGCAGCTGCTCCTGATCGTGCTCACCGTGACCGGCTGGTCGCTGCTGGGGCTGTTGGTGCTGACCAGCCCGATGCTGTGGATCATCGCCCGCAAACTGTATCGGCGCCGCCGGCGCCGCAGCGCCGCGACCCCCGGGGAACGCATCGTGGGCAGCTGGCAGGAATTCGCCGACACGGCCACGGACCTCGGCATCGCCGCCGCGCCCGGCGCGACCCGGAAGGAACTGGCCGAACGGGTCGGCGGCATGCCGCCGCTCGTGCTGTCCAGCCTCGTGGACCGGCTCACCTTCGCGCCCGAGACCCCGTCCGCGGGCGACGCCGACCGGGTCTGGGCATCTGCAGCCGGGCTGGCGCGCACGATGGCCGGCACGTACACCCGGCGGCAGCGCCTGCGGGCACTGGTCTCGTTGCGCTCCCTCGATGCGCGCCACGGGTCGCTACGCTGGTGGAAGCGGCAGAAACAGCAGCAGAAACAGCAGGCCTAGTGCGGAAAGGACCATCGTCGTGAGCAACAGTGCCGGTTCGAATGGAACCGACCGCCCCGCCGTGCACCCGGGCACGTGTCAGATCTGCGCCGCATCCTTGCCCCGCGGTGCGATGTTCTGCGGTGAGTGCGGCAGTTCCACCTCGGCGACGCCGCTGACCCGGCGGCGGGCGGACCCGCGGGCGCACGACACGACGATCATCGCGCCGCTGCCCCGGTCCAGTGTGATCAGCGTGCCGGTGCTGTTGCCGCCGGCCCCGCCGCGCAGGGCGGCTCCTCCGGCCGCTGCGCCTGATCCGGCCCCGGCAGCACAGGCCACGCCGGCAGCTCAGGCGGCACAGGCGGCGCCATCATCGTTCGCGCCGCCCCGCCCGTCAGAGACGCCCTCGGCAGACCCGTCCGACGAGGCCGACCCGACCCTGTTCGAACGGGCCCGGTTCATTCTGCATTTCAGCACCGGTGAGAGCGTCACCGTGCATGGCCCGGGACTGGTCGGGCGTCGCCCGCTGCCCCAGCCGGGTGAAGATTTCGACCACCTGGTGCAGATTCAGGACGCCGGTATGAGCGTCTCGAAAACCCACCTCGAATTCGGTCAGCACGACGGCGATTTCTGGGTCAACGACCGGTTCTCGGGCAACGGCACCGTCATCCACCGACCCGCAGATTCCTCGCTGCGCTGCGAATCCGGGCGGCGCTACCTGGTGGCACGGGGCAGCCGCGTGGACATTGCCGACCAGTTCTTTCTGCTCACCTAGGCACTGCCCCCACCCGGCGACAGTGCACAGGCGCTGCCGTGTGCGGGTTCTGCACCGATTGCCGGTGCAGCCGTCGTGGCCGTGGCGAATCTGCTCTGATGGCGTCATGAGCACCCTCGACGAGCCCCTGCACCTGCCCCCGCAGCTGCCGCAACCGCGCCCGCCAGCGTTTCCCGTGCTCGCCTGCATCGCACCGCTCGTGGCCGCGGCTTTGATCTGGCTCATCACCCAGTCCACGTTCGCGTTGCTGTTCGCCGTGCTGAGCCCGGTGATCGCGGTCGCCAGCCTGGGCGACGGGCGCCGAGCCACCCGCCGACAGCGCGCCGCGAACAGTGCCGAGCGCGCGGCCGCGCTGGGCACGCTCCAGCAGGCGGTGCGCGAACGCCACGACGTGCTGCGCCAGGAGGCCTGGCGTCGGCAGCCGGGCGGCGTCGCCATCCTCGGCGAGTGCGGCACCGCGGCCCTGTGGCGACCGGGCGGCGACGCGTGCGTCAGCCTCGGCACCGGACGGATTCCCAGCGGCCTGCGACTGGGCGGCGCCGTGGGCCCCGCCGACGAGCGCGCCCTGCGGGACTGGGCCGCCGAACTCAGCGATGCCCCGGTGAGCACCGACGCCGCGGCCGGAATCGGACTGGTCGGGCCAGTCGTGCTGACCCGTGCTCTGGCGCGGTCCCTGCTCGTGCAGCTGTGCTTTGCCCTGCCACCGGGCTTGTGCCACGTGGCCGAGCTGCCCGGAACCGCGTGGGAGTGGGCGCTGGAGTTGCCGCACACCACCGCGGCACGGCCAGGGCTGCCAGGCGCCCGCACGGAACCCGGAACCCGACCGGCCTGCCGGGTGGTGGTTTGCGAGTGCCCTGCTCCGCGGCGTGGCGCGGGCACATCGCCCGGACGGGAGCACGCGGCACCCGGGGCGGCACGCATGATGCTGGCCCTGGCCGAAACGGATGCCGCCCTGCCGCCGGGCTGCGGCACGGTGGTGCAGGTGCGTGGCCCGATGCAGGCGTGGATCGTGCGCTCGCCCGGTACCCGGGCGGGGCTCTGCTTTCGTCCGGAGCTGGTGGCTGCCGAGCAGGCGCATCCGTTCGCACGGCTGCTGAGCGAACGCGCCGCCGCTGCCGGGCTGGTGCAGCCCCGGAACGCACTTCCCGACGTGGTGGCCTTTGGCGACCTGCACCCGCCCGACGGTGCCGCGCGGGAGGCGACACAGGCCGGCAGAACCCTGGCCGGCAGCACCCGCAGCACTCTGGCCGGCAGCGCGGTGCAGGCCGCGTCCCACGTCAGCGCAACGCTGGACTGCGTCGTCGGTATCGGCGCAGACGGCCCGATGCGCATCGATCTGGTGCGCCAGGGCCCGCACGCCGTGGTCGGCGGCACGACCGGCAGCGGTAAAAGTGAGCTGCTGGTGACCTGGGTCGCGGACATGGCCCGCTGCCGGTCGGTGACCGAGGTGACGTTCCTGCTGGTCGACTTCAAGGGCGGCGCGGCCTTCGCTCCGCTGCTGGTGCTGCCGCACTGTGTGGGCATGATCACCGACCTGGATACGGTAGGAGCGGCGCGCGCCCTGGCCAGCCTGGGCGCCGAATTGCGCTTTCGGGAGAGCGCCCTGAGAGACGCCGGGGTGCGCGATCTGGCCCAGGCGGCCGCGCTGGGCATTCCGCGTCTGGTCATCGTGGTCGATGAATTCGCCACCATGCTGCAGTCCTTTCCCGAGCTGCATGCCCTGTTCGTGGACATCGCCGCCCGCGGCCGGTCCCTCGGAGTGCACCTGATCCTGTGCACCCAACGCCCGGCCGGCGTCGTGCGCGACTCCCTGCTGGCCAACTGCAGCCTCAGGCTGTCACTCCGGGTCAACAACCGGGCCGACAGTGAGGCGGTCATCGGCACGGATGCCGCGGCAGCGCTGTCACCGAGCCTGCCCGGCCGCTGCCTGATCAGCGGGGGAGAGGGCGAGCCGCAATCCTGCCAGGTCGCCACGACCACTGCAGCCGACATTCGCGGGATAGCCCGGACTGCCGCCCCCGCTGCTGCCCCGAGGCGACCGTGGCTGGCCCCGCTGCCGCCTCTGCTCAGGCTGCGGGATGTGTGCCTCGGTGATGACATCGAGCCCGTTCCGACCGGGTCCCTGATACTCGGCCTCATCGACGAGCCCGACCGGCAACGCTACCGGGTGGCCCGCCACGACCCGCAGCACGACGGACACCTGATCGTGATCGGAGACGCCCGCACCGGCAAGAGCACGCTGCTGAGCACCCTCGCGCGGCAGTCCCACCCGGGCCAGATCCTGCGTGCGGCAGCCGACCCCGAGGTGCTCTGGGACCTCCTCGAGTCCGTCGCAACGCTCATCGACGCCCGCACCGGCCAGCCTGCCACCGCGCACACCGCGCACACCGCGCACCGCGGGCAGTCCGGGATGCTGCCGTTGCTGGTGCTGATCGACGACCTGGACGCCGTGATGGCCCGCTGGGGAACAGAACATCAACTGGCCGCCCTGGACCTGTTCACCCTGATACTGCGCGACGGCCCCGCCGCCGCGATCAGCGTGGTGTTCACTGTGCAACGGCTCACCGGAACCATGCGAGCGCTGGCGGCGCTGTGCCCGAACCGGCTGCTGCTGGGACTGCGCGACCGCGACGACCACCGCGCGGCAGGCGGGCCCCCGGCGTTGTTCGCCGCGCACCCGCGGCCGGGCTCCGGCTGCCTGGACGGATACCGCGTGCAGCTGCTCGCCCCGG
>JBBQYN010000021.1:0-16044 GCA_038208655.1 Actinomycetales bacterium | reverse complement strand
TCTGGGCGCAGCTTCGCTCATCGGCAAGGCGGACATTCCGAACTTCGTCGCCCTCGGCGCCCTCCCGGTGACGCACGAGAACGTCCTCGAAGCGTGGAAGACGGTCTACCAGGTCGAAGCACCTGATTCGATCTCGAGCGTTTTCAAGAAGTAAAACGCACTTCTCCCTGTGGGGCCGGCAGCACACACCTCTTCTGTTGCGGCCGGTCCCACGCACCTCAACCCTTACCCAACCAGCCAGGGTGCAGCTTTTCCCCAGCTTTCGCCTCAAACGACAAGGAATTTACAATGAAGAAAATCAATGTTGGCCTCATCGGCGGCGGATTCATGGGCAAAGCCCATTCGCTGGCCTACTCTGCTGTCCCCATGTTTTACTGGCCCACCGACATCATGCCGGTCAAGCACAGCATCGCTGAGGCCACCGATGACCTGGCTTCGGACGCTGCGGCGCGCTTCGGTTTTCAGAAGTCCACCAGTGACTGGCGCTCCATCATCGATGACCCCGAGATTGACCTCGTTGACATCGCAACCCCCAATAATCTTCACGCGGAGATCGCCATCGCCGCTCTCGAAGCCGGTAAGCACGTCATCTGCGAGAAGCCCCTGGCCCGCACCGTAGAAGAGTCGGCGAGAATGTACGAAGCCTCGCGCGGAAGCGATCGCGTGCACATGGTGGCCTTCAACTACCGCCGAACCCCCGCTGTCGCGCTGGCGAAACGTTATATTGACGAAGGTGCCATTGGACGCATCCTCAACGTTCGTGCAACGTACTTGCAGGACTGGTCGGCCGACCCCAGCTCGCCGCTGTCATGGCGCTTCAAGAAGTCGATTGCCGGTTCGGGCGCTGTGGGCGACATCCTGACCCACATACTCGACATGGCTCGTTACCTCGCCGGCGAGATTACCGAAGTGAGCAGTCTGACGGCCAACATCATCACAGAACGCCCCCTGCAGCAGGCTGGTGCCGACTCGCTCGGAAACTCCAAAGCTGATGGTGGACCGATGGGCCCGGTGGATGTCGAAGACGAGGTCTTGTCGCTTGTGAAGTTCGCCAGCGGAGCCATCGGCTCCGTCGAGGCAACTCGCAATGCCTGGGGTCGCAACAACTTCATCACTCTCGAGATCCATGGTTCAGAGGGGTCCATCGTCTTCAACTATGAGAACCGAGACGAACTTCAGGTCTGTTTCAAGAGCGATGAAAACGACCGCCGCGGATTCCGCACTGTGTACACCGGCCCCAACCACCCCAACGGCGCCAACCTGTGGCCCATCCCGGCATTGGGTATCGGTTACGGCGAAACGAAGATCATCGAGGCCCATGACCTTTTTACCGCCATTGCCGGTGGCGAGCCTGTTCGCCCCGACTTCGGCGATGGCTACCAGGTTGCTTTGGTGGATCACGCCATTCTCACCTCGGCAGCGTCCGGACAGTGGGTTAAGGTTCCTCAGCTCAACCGCGAGACCGGGAAGGTCGAATAAAGCAGATGTCCACGACTCCTGTGCTCGCCGTGGAGATGTCCGGCATCACCAAAGCCTTCAGCGGAGTGCCCGTTCTTCGCGAGGTCGATTTTGAACTGGCCGTTGGCGAAGTGCACGCTCTTGCCGGTGAAAATGGTGCGGGAAAGTCCACTCTCATGAAGATACTGCAGGGCGTTTATCAGCGTGACAGCGGCGAGGTGAAGGTGGCGGGGGAGACAGTTTCGTTGACCGATACTTTCGCTGCGCGGGCAGCAGGCATCGGCATGGTCTTTCAGGAGTTCAGCCTGATCCCCACCCTCACCGTCTGGGAGAACATCTTCCTGACGGCTGAACCCATGGGTAAATTCGGTCTTATCAATGATGCGCTGGCCCGTGAGAAAGCGCGCGCCATCTTCGTGGACATGGGTGTCAGCGTCGACGTCACGGGCCTGCTCGAGAACATGCCCACGGCACTCTGGCAGCTCACCGAAATCGCCAAGGCTTTGGCCCAGAACGCCCGGGTGCTCATCATGGACGAGCCCACGGCGTCGCTGGCCAAGCACGAGACCAACGCGCTCTTCGAACTCATCGAGCGACTCCAGGCCCGTGGAATATCCATCATCTACATTTCACACCGCATGGATGAGGTGTACCGGGTTGCCGATCGCATTACCGTGCTTCGTGACGGCAAGAATGCTCTGACCGCAAAACTCTCCGATGTCTCTCCGGCGCAGATTGTCGCAGCCATTGTTGGACGAGAAATGTCCGGGATCATGGCCTACGAAGACCGCAGCGCAAAGATCAGCACGGATGCCGTGCTCACGGTGACCGGTTTGGCTTCGGGCAAACGTCTGTCAGATGTCACTTTCAACCTGCACCGCGGAGAGATTCTCGGCCTGGCTGGTCTCATGGGCAGTGGCCGCACGGAACTGGTGAACACGCTGTTCGGAATCGACCGGGCCTCCGCGGGCACGATCACGATTAATGGCCAGACCGTTTCCGTTCGTAATCCAGGGCACGCGATCTCGCTCGGCCTCGCACTCATCCCCGAAGACCGTCGAGCGCAGGGCCTGGTGCTGGAGCACTCGGTGCAGGAGAACATCACCCTTCCCCTCCTCGACGAACTCAAGAGCGGGCCACTCCTGCGCTCTTCCAAGATAGCCACCCGGGCACACGAGATCATTGGCAAGTTTTCCATCAAGGTCGCCGACCAAACAATGGATGTCTCGAGGCTCTCGGGTGGAAACCAGCAGAAGGTCGTGATTGGAAAATGGCTCGGCACTGATCCAGAAATTCTCATGATGGATGAGCCTACGGCTGGCGTAGACATCGGCACCAAAAAAGAGATTCTCGCCATGGTTCGCCAGATCGCCGACGACGGCAAGGCCGTCATCATCATTTCGTCAGAGCTCCCGGAACTGTTATCGGTGAGCGACCGCATCCTCGTTCTTCGAGATGGCGAAGTGGTTCGCGATCTTTCGCGGGCCGAGATCCCGTCCGAAGAATTCCTCCAACTCGCTGTGCAAGGAGCATAAATGTCTACGTTGAGTACGCGGATGAACCGCAGTTTTCAATTCGTTCAGCGCTTTGACTGGCGCCAGAACATTATCTACGTCGGTTTCGTGGTGGTGTTTATCCTCTTTGCCGTACTTTTGGGCGATAGCGGTTTCACCAGTGCCAACAACCTCTTGAACATTGCCCGCCAGACGGCCACCATTTCGATAATGGCAGTGGCCATGACATTCGTCATTGCCACTGCTGAGATCGACCTCAGTATCGGGTCTGTCGCCGGTCTGTCTTCCGTGGTTTCTGCCCTGGCAATGTCGTCATACGGACTTGTTCCGGGCATTCTCGCCGGCCTTCTCGTCGGACTCGTCGTTGGTGCCATAAACGGCGGCCTGGTTGCCTGGCTGAAGGTGCCCTCCTTCCTCGTGACGCTGGGAATGCTTGGCCTCATTGTGGGCGTGGCACGCTGGATTACAGCTTCTGCGCCAGTCCCGATCGCCAACGCCACGTTCATTCAGATCTTTGGTGGCGGTAACGTGGGTGCAATCCCATCCCTTCTGATCTGGGCGGTGGTCGTGGTGGCCCTGGGCGCGGTCGTCATGAACAAGACGAAGTTCGGCCGACAAGTTCGAGCCACGGGTGGGAATACCCAGGCAGCGATGTTCACCGGAGTGAACACAGCGCGGATCAAATTCAATGTTCTCCTCCTCTCCGGCGTCGTTGCTGCCATCGCAGGCATGCTCTACGCGGGTCGACTTCAGTCGGGGCGCTTCCAATGGGGAACCGGTGATGAACTCTCCGTGATCGCTGCGGTCATTCTTGGGGGAACCTCGCTGTTCGGCGGCAGGGGTGCAATCATTGGATCGCTCTTCGGCGCGCTGTTCATCGGCTTGGTCAACAATGGGTTGATCCTGGCCGGCCTGGAAGTCAGCCAGCAGCAGGTCGTTCGGGGCGCCATCATCATTGTTGCTGTCGCCTTGTCCAGCAAGAAGGTCTCGAGATGATGCCGCCCCGTCGATTCGCCGGGTCCGTGAGATGACCGTACCGAGGCCCCTCGGGGTCGCCCTGATCGGCTACGAATTCATGGGCAAGGCACACTCCCAGGCCTGGCGCTCGGTGGGTAGCTTCTTCGACGTGCCCACCATCGAGATGAAGGTCCTGGTGGGGCGCACCGCCGGGTCGGTGGAACAGGCCGCCGCCCGGTACGGCTGGGCCGAATGGGCCACCGACTGGCGCGCCGTCATCACCCGGCCCGACATCGACATCGTCGACATCTGCGCCCCCGGCTGGCTGCACGCCGAAATTGCCATCGCCGCCCTCGCCGCCGGCAGGCACGTGCTGGTCGAGAAGCCGCTCTCCAACACCCTGGCCGAATCCGAAGCCATGGTCGCTGCGGCCGCCGAGGCCACCGCGCGCGGCGTGTACTCCATGGTGGGCTTCAACTACCGCCGGGTTCCCGCGCTCGCGCTGGCCCGACAGCTCATCGCCGACGGCCGACTCGGCACCGTGCGCCAGGTACGCGCCTGCTACCTGCAGGACTGGCTCGTGAAGGAACACGCCCCCATGACCTGGCGGCTGCGTGCCGAGACGGCCGGCACGGGCGCCCTCGGGGACATCGCCTCCCACGCCATCGATCAGGTGCAGTTTCTGCTCGGCGACACCGTGACGGATGCCTCGGGCCGACTGCACACATACGTCACCGAACGCCCCGGTCCAGACGGCCCCGAACCGGTCACCGTCGACGATGCCGCCTGGGCCACGCTCGGCCTGGCCGGCGGCGCCGTGGCCAGCGTGGAAGTGTCGCGGGTCGCGCTCGGCGCAAAGAACGCGCTGCGCATCGAGGTATACGGCAGCGGCGGCAGCCTTAGCTTCGACCTTGAGCGCATCAACGAGCTGCAGTTTCTGGATGGGGCCGAGCCGGTGGCGACACAGGGCTTTCGCCGTATTCTGGTGACCGAGCCGGAGCATCCGTACGTGTCGGCCTGGTGGCCGCAGGGTCACGTGCTGGGCTGGGAACAGACGCACACTCACCAGATCCGGGATTTTCTCGCGGCGATCACGACGGGTACCGCACCGGAACCGTCCTTCTCCGACGGGCTGAACGTGCAACGGGTGCTCGACGCCGTCGTCGACAGCGCGGCCGCCGGCAGCACCGTGGTGCGGCTCGACCGCACCCCCGCCGCCGCCACGATCTAACGCACCAGCACGTCTCACGCCTCAGCAGGTCGCACGCAAAGGAGCACCATGACACGCAAATACACGCTCTTCACCGGCCAGTGGGCGGACTTGCCCTTCGAAAAGGTCGCCGAACTCGCTGGCCAGTGGGGCTACGACGGCCTGGAAATCGCCGTCTCGGGCGACCACCTCGATGCGTGGCGCTGGGATGACGACGCCTACATTCAAAACCGGCTCGACATTCTCGAACGCAACAACCTCAAGGTCTGGGCGATTTCAAACCACCTCAAGGGCCAGGCCGTGTGCGACAGCCCGATCGACTTTCGGCACCAGGGCATCGTGGGCCCCCGCGTCTGGGGCGACGGCGACCCGGAAGGCGTGCGTTTGCGCGCCGCCGAAGAGATGAAACTGACCGCCAGGCTCGCGCAGAAACTCGGCGTGGACACCGTGGTGGGCTTCACCGGGTCGTCGATCTGGCAGTACGTGGCCATGTTCCCGCCCGTCTCCGAAGCGGTGATCGAGGCCGGGTACCAGGACTTCGCCGACCGCTGGAACCCGATCCTCGACGTCTTCGATGAGTGCGGCGTGCGTTTCGCCCATGAGGTGCACCCCTCCGAGATCGCCTACGACTACTGGTCGACCGTGCGCACCCTGGAGGCCATCAACCACCGCCCAGCGTTCGGCCTGAACTGGGACCCGAGCCACTTCATGTGGCAGCAGATCGACCCGGTGGCCTTCATCTCCGATTTCAAGGACCGCATTTACCACGTGGACTGCAAAGACACCAAGATGCGCATGGGCGGCGGCCGCAACGGCATTCTCTCCTCGCACCTGGCCTGGGGCGACCAGCGGCGCGGCTGGGACTTCGTGTCGACCGGCCGCGGCGATGTGCCGTGGGAAGAGAGCTTTCGCGCCCTCACGGCCATCGGCTACGAGGGCCCGTTCTCGGTGGAGTGGGAAGACGCCGGCATGGATCGCCTGCAGGGCGCCCCGGAAGCCCTGGCCTTTCTGAAAGGCTTCGGCTTTCGGCCGCCGACGGCCTCATTCGACGCCGCCTTCGCCCAATAATCCCGACAATCTCCGCGCAGCAATAACGTCGCGCAGTAATACTGCCGTTCGGGGGCGGGCCGCCCGTGCAGGCGGCCCGCTCGCGGGCGTAACGGGGACTAACCGAGCAGCAGTTTGCCGAGCTGGTCGGTGGAGTGCACCACGGCGGTGGCCTCGGCGGCCTCGGCGGGGGAGCCGTAGCCCCACTCCACCAGGATCGCCGGAATGCCGTTGGCCGCGGCGCCCTCGGCGTCGTAGACGCGGTCGCCCACGAGCACCGGAGCGCTGATGTTGGCGCCGGCGGCACCGAGTCGGGTCAGGGCTTCGGCCACGATGTCGGCCTTGGCGCTGCGCACCTCGTCTTCGGAGGCCCCTACGATCACCGTGAAGTACTCGGCCAGCCCGAAGTGCGTGAGAATCTCGATGGCACTCAACTCGGGCTTGCTGGTGGCCAGGGCGATCGGGATTCCGGCGGCGTGGATGCGTTCGAGCAGCCCGGCTATGCCCGGAAAGACGGCCGTGTCCAGCGCCGCCGCGCCCTGGTATTCGGAGCGGTAGACGGCGCGGGCCGCGGTGGCCTCGGCAAGCGTCATGCCGGCGTACTCCTGGAAGGCCGCGATCATCGGCGGGCCCACATAGGCGAGAAGTTCGGGTGCGGAAGGCACCGGGTGGCCGAGCAGGGCGAAGGTGCGGGCCAATGAGCTGGTGATGGCCGGGGCGGAATCGGTGATGGTTCCGTCGAGGTCAAAGAGTATGGCGCTCCAGGTGCGCGTCAGGGTGGGATTCACCCATCGATCCTATGTCACCACAATGCGAAATGCACAAGCCCCTTGTGCGGTCGGGGTGTTACCAGGTAAAAGCTAGAACAGCCGGGTCTTGGTGTCGTCGAGGCCCCGCATGGCGTCGTAATCCAGCAGCAGGCAGCGGATGCCGCGGTCCTCGGCCAGTCGACGGGCCTGCGGCTTGATCACCTGAGCGGCGAACACCCCGGTCACCGGCGCCAGGTGCGGGTCGCGGTTCATGAGTTCCAGGTAGCGCGTGAGCTGCTCGACCCCGTCAATGTCACCGTTGCGCTTGAGCTCCACGGCCACGCTGGCGCCGTTCTCGTCCTGAGCCAGAATGTCGACCGGCCCGATTGCGGTCATGTATTCGCGGCGCACGAACGTGAAGCCGTCGCCGAGCAGGTGGATGTGCTCGGCGAGCAGCTTCTGCAGGTGCGACTCGGCGCCGTCCTTGATCAGGCCCGGGTCGATACCGAGCTCGTGCGCGGAATCGTGCGCGACCGCGTACACGCTGACCACCAGCTGGTCGAGGGTTTTCAGGTGCGTCACGGTCCACAGTGCGGTGACCCCGGCCAGCGCCTGGTCGGCATCCGGTTCGCTGATGGCAATACTGCACGGCGCGCTCATCCAGTTCAACGGCTTATAGGAGCCCCCGTCGGAGTGCACGAGCAGGCTGCCGTCCGCTTTGATCATGAGCAGGCGCGTCGCGAGCGGCAGGTGCGCGCTGAGCCTTCCGGTGTAGTCCACGGAGCATTCGGCTATTACGATTCGCACCCATTGAGCCTATCCGCTCGACCCGGTCGGTCGGGGTGCGCCCGGCTGGGGCGGAACGCGTCGCGCAATCGACGTTTATAGGTTAGGCTTACCTAAGTAGCACCTGTTCTGCACCACATTCATCGTCTTGGAGATTGTATGCGCCGCTCTGCCCGTTTTCTCGCCCTCACCGCGGGAGTCGCCGTTCTGGCGCTCACCGGCTGCTCCACGCCCGATGCCGGCGACAGCACGGCCAACGGTGCCACCGCCGAAGCCGACGGCACCTTCACCCTGTACTCCGGCCGTGACGAAGCTCTCGTACAGCCGCTCATCGACATCTTCGAAGAAGAAACCGGCATCACCGTCGACGTGCGCTACGGCAATACCGCCGAGCTCGGTGCCCTGCTGCTCGAAGAGGGCGACCGCACCCCCGCGCAGGTCTTCCTGGCCCAGGACGCCGGCGCCCTCGGCGCGCTGAGCAACGCCGACCTGTTCAGCACCCTGCCGGAGGCGACCACCAGCCGCGTCGCCGCCGGCTTCACCTCCACCGACGACACCTGGGTCGGCGTCACCGGCCGCGCCCGCGTCATCGCCTACGACGGTGAGGCGCTCAGCCTCGACGAGGTGCCCACCTCGGTCGACGCCTTCACCGACCCGGAATGGAACGGCCGCGTGGGCATCGCCCCCACCAACGCCAGCTTCCAGGCCTTTGTGACCGCCTACCGGGTGCTCAACGGCGAAGACGCCGCCGACGAGTGGGTCGCCGCCCTGGCCGCGAACTCCCCGCAGATCTTCGACAACAACCGCGCCGTGCTCGCCGCCGTCAACGAAGGCGTGGTCGACACCGGCCTGATCAACCACTACTACTGGTTCGCCCAGGCCGCCGAAACCGGTGCCGAGAACATGCGCGCCCAGCTCGCCTACCCCGAGGCCGGCGACGCCGGATCGATCGTGAACGTCACCGGCGCCGGTATTCTCAGCGGTGCCGAAGCTGATGCCGACGCCCTCGAATTCGTGAACTTTCTCGTCTCCGAGCGGGCCCAGCAGTACTTCGTTGACGAGACCTACGAGTACCCGCTGATCGAGGGCATCGACGCACCGACCGGCTTGCCCGCAATCGACTCCCTCGTCAACTCGGAGCTCGACCTCGCCGACCTCGACACGCTCGAAGTCACCCAGGACCTGCTCGCCAAGCACGGCCTGATCTAGGCGTTCGCCCGAAGGTATAGATGACCGCCCCGACGCTGCCCGGAACGAGCCGCGCCCCCCGACCGGGGGCGCGGCTCGGGGTGCGCGGAGCGTCGAACTTTGGCGTGACGACGGGCCCGGCTCGCACCCGACCGCCGCTCTGGCTGCTGCTGCTGGCCGCGGTCTGCGCCGCGGCTGCGGCCATCCCGTTGGTCTACCTCGTGGTGCGTACCACCGAGGCCGGCCTCGGGGAACTGCTCGACACCCTGGTGCGCCCCCGGGTGCTGCAGCTCACCCTGAACTCTGTGCTCCTGGCTGCCGCCGTCACCGCCTCCACACTGCTGCTGGGCATCGCGTCGGCCTGGGCGCTCACCCGGCTGCGGCTCCCGGCCGGCCGGGCCCTGCTGATCGTGGCGGCCCTGCCCCTCGCGGTGCCGAGCTACCTCGCCGCCTACGGCTGGCTGGTCTGGTTTCCCGGCCTGAACGGGTTCTGGCCGGCCTGGTTCGTGATGACCGCGGTCTGCACCCCCTACGTGACGCTGCCCGTGGCGGCGGCGTTGCGCGGGGCATCCGCTGACCTCGAACTGGTGGCCCGAACCCTGGGCAAGGGGCCTCTGGGGGCGTTCCGGGCGGCAACCTGGCCCCAGATTCGCCCGGCCGCCATCGCCGGCGGGCTGCTCGTGGCGCTCTATTCCCTCTCGGACTTCGGCCTCGTCGCCATGCTGCGTTTTCAGACGCTCACCTGGGGGATCAACGCCGCCTACGGCGCCAGCTTCGACCGTAACCAGGCGGCCCTGCTGGCCCTCGTGCTCGTGGTGCTGGCCCTGGTCGTGGTGGCGGGGGAACGCCGCAGCCGCGGCCAGCTCGACCGCAGCGCCGGCCGCACCCGGCCGAGGCCGCGCGCCGCCGGCCGCCTGCTCGTGCCGGCCCTGACCGTGCTGCTGCTCGCACCGCTGGCCGGCATCGCCGTTCCCGTGTTCGGTCTCGGAAGCCGCCTACTCGAAGCCGCCACGCTGCGCGCCATCGACGTGCCGCGGCTGGTCGAGGCCATCGGGGCGACCCTCGCCCTCGCGCTCACCGCCGCCCTGGTCACAGCACTGGTGGCCCTGCCCATCGCGGCCCTGGCCGCCCGGTATCGGGGCCGGCTCGTGGCCATGATCGAAGCCGTGGGCTTTCTCGGCCATGCCCTTCCCGGCATCGTGGTGGGGCTCTCGCTGGTGTTCTTCGCCCTTGCCGCCGTGCCGGCGCTGTACCAAACGTCCGTAGTGCTGGTGTTCGCCTACGTGGTGCTCTTCATGCCCCGGGCGATCGGCAGCATGCGCAGCGGCATCGCGGCCGTACCCGGCAGCCTCACCGACGTCTCCCGCATGCTCGGATATTCCCCGCTCGTGACCTGGTGGCGGGTGACCGCCCGCCTCGCCCTGCCGGCCATCGGCGTGGGCACCCTGCTCGTGGCCATCTCGGTTATGAAAGAATTGCCCGCGACGCTGTTGCTGCGCCCCACCGGAATCTCGACGCTGGCCACCGAACTCTGGGGCCGCACCGCGGTCTTCGAGTTCGGAGCGGCAGCCCCGTACGCGGCGGCACTCGTGCTGCTGGCGGCCGTGCCCACGGTTCTGCTCTCGGGAATCCGCGGCGTCGCCAAGGAACAATCATGACTTTCATCACAGATCAGAACAGGAACGCCGTGAGCACGCGAACCAGTGAGGGACCCGCCGAGCGGCGCGCAGCATCCGTCGCCCGCGACGCCGCCGTGCAGGCCGGTGCCGCCGCGCCCGCCGCCGACTGGGTCACCATTGACGGGCTGCAGGTGTCGTACGGCGAGACCGCCGTGCTCGAGGGCGTGAGCTTCGGCATTCCGCGTGGCAGCGTCGTGGCCGTGCTCGGCCCGAGCGGATGCGGCAAAACCACGCTGCTGCGCGCCGTCGCCGGCCTGCTCCCCGCTACGGCGGGCACCATCCGGGTCGGTGAGCGCGTGGTCAGTTCCCCCGCCCTGCAGGTCGCCCCGGAGAAGCGCGGCATGGGCTGGGTTCCGCAGGACGCCTCGCTGTTTCCGCACCTCACCGTGGGCGAGAACATCGGCTTCGGCATGCCCCGCGGCCGTCGTGCCGACCGCGACAGCCGCGCCGCCCGCATCGAGCAACTCGCCGACCTGGTGGGCCTGGACGGCCTCGTCGGCCGGTCGCCGGCCCAGCTCTCCGGTGGGCAGGCGCAACGTGTGTCGCTGGCCCGTGCGCTCGCCGCCCGCCCGGACCTGATGCTGCTCGACGAACCCTTCGCGGCCCTCGACCCGCTGCTGCGCGCGGCGCTGCGCGTCGAGGTCGCGGCCCTGCTGCGCGACCAGAACAGCACCAGCCTGTTGGTGACCCACGACCAGGAAGAGGCCCTGTCCCTGGCCGACTATGTTGCGGTGATGCGCGACGGTCGGCTGCTGCAGTGGGGCACTCCGGTCGAGGTCTACGAGCAGCCGGTGAGCCGCTGGGTCGCCGGATTCGTCGGCGACACAGTGGAACTCGACGGCCGCTGGGTGGGCACGGGCACCGATATTGCCGCCGCAGCCACCGGCCGGGTCGACTGCGCGCTCGGCATCGTTCCGGCGCGCGCGCTGGCCGGCGCCACCCCGACCGGCGGCACGGTCCCTGAGCACGGCACCCCGGTTCGCCTCATGCTGCGCCCCGAATGGCTGCACCTGTCTCCCGCCATCACCCGGGTGATCGCGCGCGGCGGGCTGTCGGCCGGGCAGGCACCCGTCGGGGGTGCGCCGGTCGGGGGCACGCCGGTCGGGGACGGGCCCGTCGAGTCGGCCATCCCAGCCATGTCGACCATGTCCACGACCGAGCCCGGCACCCCGCGTTCCGAGCCGGTGACCGTGGCAGCGGATGCCGCGACGCGCCCGCGCGCCCGGCAGCTGCCGGGCCTCGGGGTGGCTCCCGCGGGCGCCGAGCCGGTCACGGCCATCGTCACGGCCATCGCCTACGCGGGACACGACGCCCTGGTCACCGTGGAGCTCGCCGACGGCACGCTGATTCGCGCGCGCGTGGCGGCCCCTGACCTGCCGCAGCGCGGGGATCGGGTGCGCGTCAGCATCCGTCGCCCGGCGCTCGCCTACCCGCTCGACTAGCCCGGCGGGCAGCTACGCGCCGACCACCATCCACGCGGACGACCGCGCCCGCAGCGACAGCGTCGCGGCCCGCGCGCCGAGGTACCCGAACGCGAACGCCGCCATCAACCAGGCCAGCCCGGAGGCTCCGGTCGGAGCCAGCCACAGCACCAGCAGCGCCAGCGGCACGAACGCGGCCAGGTTCAGCAGCCCGGTCAGAGCCAGGTACCGGGCGTCGCCGGCGCCGATCAGCACACCGTCGAGCACGAACACCAGCGCGCCGAGCGGAACGGATGCGCCGAGCACGATGAGGGTGGGCGGCAGCAGCCCGGTCACGTCCGGTGAGCTCGAGAACGCGAACGGCAGCACCGTGCTGGTGCCGATCACGAGCAGGCCCAGCGGCTCCGCGCCGAGGAACCCCCATTCCAGGCAGCGCCGCAGCACCTGCCGCACCTCGTGCACGTCGCTCGCTCCGAGGGCTCGCCCCACGAGCGCCTGTGCCGCGATGGCCAGGGCGTCGAGGGCGAAGGCGAGAGTGGCGAACAGAGTCATCGCGATCTGGAACGCGGCCAGCTCGGGGGAGCCGAGGCTGGTCGCCACGAACACCGCCAGAAGCATCGCCGCGCGCAGGCTCAGCGTGCGTAGAAACAACCAGCCGCCGCTGCGCGCGCCCAGCAGCACCCCGGCCCGGTGCGGGCGCAGGGACACGCTCACGCGGCGGGCATGCCGCACCACCACCCAGAGGTACGCGGCGACCATGCCCCACTGCGCCACCACGGTGCCGAGCGCGGAACCCGCGATGCCGAGCCCGAGCCCGTAGATGAACACGAAGTTCAGCACGATGTTCAGCGTGAAACCGATGCCCGCCACATACAACGGCGTGCGGGTGTCCTGCAGGCCCCGCAGCAGCCCGGTCGCCGCGAACACCAGCAGCATGGCGGGCAGCCCGGCCATGGAGATGCCGAGGTACGTCGCCGCGGCGGCCGAGACATCCGCTTCGGCTCCGAAGGCGCCCACGAGCGCCGGCGTGGACAGCCGGCCGAGAATCGCCAGCGCCACACCCAGACCCAGCGCCAACCACAGCCCGTCGATTCCCACGCTCACGGCGCGGCGGCTGTCACCGGCGCCGAGCCAGCGGGCCACGGCCGGGGCGGTGCTGTAGGCCAAAAACACCATCAGCCCGATGATCGTCTGCAGCACCGCGCTCGCCAGGCCGAGGCCCGCCAGGGGAATCGTGCCGAGGTGGCCGATCATGGCCGCGTCGGCGAGCAAAAACAACGGCTCGGCCACGAGCGCGCCGAGCGCGGGCAGCGCCAGCCGCCGAATGTTCCGGTCGATGGGTTGGGCCCGCAGAATGTTGATAGCTCGACTCTACGGCGGGCCGGGTGGGCCGGGCGATCGCCCGGGGGCCGCGTCCCCTCCCGTCGCCGCGGGCGCGCCCCATTTGGGGCGGGCGCGACCGCAATTGCCGTAGCGCCCGCCCGAAAGCGGGCGCGGCCACGCCGACGCAGGTCGGGTTGGGGCCACCCAATCGGCCACCCAATCACACCCCCACGCGCGCCGAATCGGCGTGGCCTTGGTTTATGAACGCCGTCATTGAGACGCGGGGTTTGCAGAAGCGGTTCGGCCGCCTGCAGGCCCAGGACGGGCTGAACCTGCGAGTCGAAGCCGGCGAGATCCACGGCTTTCTCGGCCCCAACGGCTTGGGCAAGTCCACCACCATTCGGGTGTTGCTGGGGCTGATGCGGGCCAGCGGAGGAGTCGCCCGCGTTTTCGGACGCAACCCCTGGTTGGATGCCGCGGTGCTGCACCGCCGCATGGCTTGCGTTCCCGGAGACGTCACGCTCTGGCCCAACCTCACCGGAGGTGAGGCCATCGACCTGCTCACGCGGCTGCGCGGCGGCACTCTCACGCCCGCCGCACGGGCGCGGCGCCGCCAGTTGCTCGACGACTTCAACCTCGACCCCGGGTTGAACGGACGCGTTTACTCCAAGGGGGACCGGCAGAAGGTGGCCATCATCGCCGCCCTGATGGTTCCGGCCGCTCTGTACGTTCTCGACGAGCCCACCTCCGGGCTCGACCCCATGCTCGCCGCGGTCTTTCGCCGAGAGCTTCAGACTGCGGTCGCCGTCGGCGCCGCGGCGCTGCTCTCCAGCCACATGGTGTCCGACGTCGAACAGGTCTGCACCAGGGTCAGCATCATCCGCGCCGGCCGCACCGTGGAAATCGGATCGCTGCCAGAGCTTCGGCACCTCACGCGCACGGCGATCGAGTTTTCGAGTCTGGGGCTGGCCGAGCACAGCATTCGCGATCTGGAGCGGGAGCTGCCCGACGCGCACGACTTCGTCAGCACCGGGGGGCGCGTGACGTTCAGCACGCACAGCGCCTCGCTGCCCGGCGTGCTGCCGCTGCTGGCCGACCTGCACGTAGAAGGTCTGCGTATTGCGCCGCCGTCCCTGCAGGACCTCTTCCTGCGGCACTATCACGAAGACCTTGCCGGTGACGGGTCACCCGCCCCACCCGGCGACGGACGGCCGCACGCGACCGGAAGCATGACGCACGACGGCCTGCCGGTCATCGCGCCGCAGGACAGCCGGCCCGCGCGAGGCCGACAGGCACGTCGAGGCGCGCAGGCTGCCGGTGCCGCGCAGAACCCGCGCCCTGCCACGCTCGATGCGGGCGGCCAGCAGCAGCAGCAGCAGCAACAGCCGCCGCCGGCTCAGGGCTACGTGCCCTCGCGAGACAACGGCGACTTTCGGCCATGACAGTGCGGGCGACCGGGCGTGCCGCCGGTCTGGTCTCGCTGGTGCTGCTGCGCATGCGCAGGGACCGAGTGCAGGTGCCCGTCTGGATTGGCAGCATCGGCGCTCTCATCGTGTTCAGTTCCCTGGCAGTGGCGGCAAGTGTCACTACACAAGCGGCTCGTGAGGATGTCATTCGACTCGCCGTGGCAAGTCCTATTCTGCGGATGCTGCCCGGGGTGCCCCAGGGAGCCAACCTCGATGCCCTCGTCTTCTCTCAAATATTCGTGCTCGTCGCCGTCATGGTGGCGGTCATGAACACCTTTCTCGCCGTGCGCCACTCGCGTGCTGAGGAAGAATCAGGCCGCGCCGATCTCATCGCGGGCACTCCTGCGGCGCGACTCCTCCCGCTCGTGGCCACCGTGCTCTACGGCGGACTGGTCAATCTTGCGGTCGGAGCGGTCGTGGCGGTGGCGTTCGCGGCCGTCGGGTTTTCGCCCGGCGGCGCCGTGCTCGCCGGGGCGAGTCTCGGGGCCACCGGGCTGGTCTTTCTGGGCGTCGGCCGGCTCTGCGCGGCGGTGATGCGCAGCTCACGCGCAGCCAACGGCACGGCCGTCGCGCTCATCGGCGTGTCTTTCCTGCTGCGGGCGCTCGGCGACGCCAACGGCATGCCAGCCACCGACGGCCTCAGCGTCACGAGCGCCTGGCCGAGCTGGCTCTCGGCGTTCGGCTGGGCACAGAGCACCAGCCCCTTCACGACAGCGAATACGCTGCCACTGCTGATCTCCTTGGCGGTCGCGGGCGGCCTGATGGCCGTGGTACTCGGGGTGCAGTCGGTGCGCGACATTGGCGCCAGCATCCTTCCGGAACATCACGGTCGCGCCGAGGCGAACGCCGGGTTGCAGGGGTCCTTCGGCCTGGCCTGGCGGTTGCAGTGGCCGGCGATTCTCGGGTGGAGCGTGACGGGGCTGGCCTTCGGTATATTGGCCGGCAGTCTGGGCGGGTCCGTGGTGCGGCTGGTGCAGAGCAATCCGAGCATGCACGGGGCCCTGGCGAGCTTGGCGGCCCGCGGCACTGGGTCGGTCATCGACCTGTTCACCGCCGCGATCTTCAGCCTGCTGGGGGTACTCGCGGCCACGGCCGCCATTCAGAGCGTCATTCGGCTGCGGCAGGAAGAGATCGGGGGATCGGCGGAGCTGCTGCTCTCGATGCCGGTGCAGCGCACGCGATGGATGCTGGACTACCTTCTCGGGGGAGCCCTCGCCATCGTGCTGGTGCTCGCCGCCGGCGGCGG
>JBBQYN010000020.1:0-16280 GCA_038208655.1 Actinomycetales bacterium | reverse complement strand
GGTGCCGTCGATGCTGGGACCGAGGGCCAGAGTGACCTCGAACGGGCCGGTGTAATCCTGCTGCAGGAGGCTCACCACGGCGTTGCGCACGTGGGCGACCTCGTTGAGCACGGGCATCACATAGGACACCCCGAGCGGTTGCCCGGCTCCGGTGTGAGGCGAATGGGGTCGCACCGGGCGGCCAGCTTCCTGTCGGGGGTTGGGGACTTGAGCCTAGCAGCCGGGCCCTGCGGGACCGCGACAGCGCCGCCGGCCCGGGGGCCGGCGGCGCTGTCGCGGGGAAGGGGCGCGGCTCAGCTGGTCAGTTCACCGACCGTGACGTCGACGCTGGTGGACTGGCCATCGCGCACGTAGGTGAGTTCCGCGGTGTCGCCACCGGCGAGAACCCGCACCTGGGCGGTGAGGTCGTTCGCGTCGGTGATGGGAACACCGTTGAAGTTGGTGACGATGTCGCCTTCTTGCAGGCCACCCGCTTCGGCGGCGCCGCCGGGCGTGACGGCGCTGATCAGGGCACCGACGGTGGTGCTACCCGCAGCCGCCGAGGAGCTCGTGACGCTGGCTCCGAGCAGGCCGTGGCTCGCTGTTCCATCGCTGATGAGTTCCTGGGAGATGCGCTGGGCGAGGTTGGCGGGAATCGCGAAACCCACCCCGATGCTGCCGGCCGCCGAGGCGGAGCTGCCGCCGGCGTTGGCGATGGCGACGTTGATGCCGATCAGTTCGCCGGCGCCGTTGAGCAGCGCGCCGCCGGAATTGCCGGGGTTGATGGCAGCGTCGGTCTGGATAACCGGAAGCGAGATGGTGCTGTTGGCCTGCGGCGTCGTGCCGGTTCCCCCATCTGGGCTGGGAATGTCGAAGTTCCAGAAGTCAAACGGGCTCTGGGAGCCGTCGTCCGGCGCCGTTTCCTCGGGCACCGTCGGAGCCGCGGACGATGCCACGGTGATGCTGCGGTTCAGGGCGCTGACAATGCCGTTGGTCACGGTTCCCGACAGGCCCAGCGGAGAACCGATGGCGATGGCGGTGTCGCCCACGTTCAGCGCGCTGGAGTCCGCGAACTCGATCGGGGTCAGCCCGCTCGCGTCGTTCAGTTTGATCACGGCGAGGTCCGAGATCGGGTCGGTGCCCACCAGGGTGGCGGCGTAGAGCGAGCCGTCGCTGGCCTTGACCTGAATGGATGCTTCGGCCACGGCACCGTCCAGGGTCACGACGTGCGTGTTGGTCAGCACATACCCGTCGGCGCTGAGCACGACACCCGAGCCGCTGCCCCCGTTCTGGCCGCTGGCGACTTCGATGGTGACCACGCTCGGTGAGGCCTTTGCGGCGACGGCGGTGATCTGGTTCACGCTGTCGGTGTTGTTGACCACGACGTTGCTCGCGCCCTGGGCCTGACTGGTCGGCGTTCCGGTGCCCTGGTTGGAGTCGGCGAGGGCATAGATGCCGGCGCCGGACACGCCGCCGATCAGGGCGCCGATCGCGAGCGCGGCCAGCAGCGCCACGCTGCCCTTGCGCCGGACGGGAGTGCCGCCGGCTTGCGGGACGCCGGCACCGGCGGGGTATCCCGTCTCGGTGGCGTAGGCCACGGGTTCGGCCGCCGGAAGCGCGTAGGCGGACGGCACGCCCGGTGTGGCGGAGGCGACCGAGTCGGCCGCGGGGCGGCCGAAGGCGTCGCGGGGGAAGGCGAGCGTCGGATGCGTCGGCGCGGCCTCGGTGCTCCCAAACGGGGTCGTCGGGTCGGTCGGCACGAACGGAGCGACAGGTTCGGCTGGCGTCACCGGCTCGGTCGCCGCTGGAGTCGATGCTTCGGTCGGAGCGGCCGAGTCGGCCGGGACAGCGGAATCGGCGGCGGGCACGGACCCAGCCGGCGCCTCTGCCCGTGCGGACTCATCGGAGGGGTCGGGAGTGTCGCCGGGTTCCTTGGTGTTGTCGGTCATGGGTGCTCCTTCCAAGCATCATCAGCCTGTCGCCCCAACCTGAACGTTTACTTGGCAAAACCTGAGGACGATCACTGGTGAAGCTGAGATTCTGCCGCGCGAAGTGTCCGGAGGTTGACCACACAGTACCCCGAACCGGTGGGAGGGCACCCGGTGGCGCGGTTAGGTTGGAGGCATGTGCGCAGCCCAGCCAGACCCGCCACCGCAGCTTTCGTCCGTCCGCGGCCGGCCTGACCTGTCCGGAGGCTGGCGGCGCGCCGCTCGCGGTGCCGGGCTCCTCGCCGACGACGGCACCGTCTCGGCCAGTATCTTCGCCGAGATGAGCGCGCTCGCCGCCGCAACCGGGGCGATCAACCTGGGGCAGGGCTTCCCCGATGAAGACGGTCCGCCC
Source organism: Actinomycetales bacterium (assembly GCA_038208655.1). Classification (GTDB taxonomy): domain Bacteria; phylum Actinomycetota; class Actinomycetes; order Actinomycetales; family Microbacteriaceae; genus Cryobacterium. The sequence continues at coordinate 13,961 of JBBQYN010000020.1, read as the reverse complement.
GCGGTGCTGGAAGCCGCCCGGCAAGCCATCAGCGACGGGGTCAACCAGTACCCGCCCGGTCGAGGCCTTCCCTTGTTGCGTGAGGCGATTGCGCGTCACCAGCAGCGCTTCTACGGCATCGAGCTGGACCCGGAGCGGGAGGTTCTCGTCACCGCCGGAGCGACCGAGGCGCTGGCCGCCACGATTCTGGCCCTTGTCGAACCCGGCGACGAGGTGGTGACGTTCGAGCCCTTCTATGACGCGTACGGCGCCCTGATCGCTCTGGCCGGTGCGCGCCATCGCACGGTCGCGTTGCGGGCCCCGGATTATCAGCCAGACCCAGACGACCTGCGCGCGGTCATGAGCGACGCGACCCGGCTGATTATCGTCAACGATCCGCACAACCCCACCGGGGCGGTGTTCAGTGCCGATACCCGGCGGTTGATCGTGGAGCTGGCACACCGTTACAACGCTCTCATCGTGACGGACGAGGTCTACGAACACTTGATCTTCGACGCGGCGCACCAGCCGCTCAGCACACTGCCCGGGGCCTGGGAACGCACCGTGACCGTGTCGTCGGGCGGTAAGACCTTCAACACCACGGGGTGGAAGGTGGGCTGGCTGAGCGGGCCGGCCGAGCTGGTCACCGCGATCCTGGCCGTGAAGCAGTTTCTCACGTATGTGAACGGGGCACCGTTCCAACCGGCGATGGCGGTGGGACTGGACCTGCCCGACGAGTATTTTCGCGCGGCGGCCGCAGGGCTGCGCCGCAAGCGTGACGTGCTCTCGGCCGGCTTGGTGCAAGCGGGTTTCACGGTGAGCAGCCCGCGGGGAGGATATTTTCTGATTGCGGATGCGTCGGGGCTGGGCTATGCCGACGGAGCCGAATTTTGTCGGGCGTTGCCCGCGTTGGCCGGCGTCGTGGCCATTCCGCTGACGGCGTTCTGCACTCCGGAACGCCGTGCCGAGTATGCCCCGTTTGTGCGGTTCGCCTTCTGCAAGACCGAACCTCTGCTGGAACGGGCCGCCGCGGCTCTGGCTGACCTCACCCCCCGCTCGCAGGGGTGAGGCCGCCGGCCTTGTGTACGGGGCCCGGTTCGGTTGGGGACCCTAGGCGACGAGCGTGGGGTAGTCGGTGTACCCCTCAGCGGTGTCGCCGTAGAACGTGCTCGCGTCGATGGTGTTCAGCGGCAGGTCCTCGCGCCAGCGGTGCACCAGGTCGGGGTTGGCGATGGCCGGTCGGCCGACGACAACACCGTCGGCGTGGCCCGCGGCGACCAGGTCCAGGGCTTCCTCGCGAGACGTGATGACGCCGAAACCGCTGTTCAGGAGCACCGGCCCGTTGAACGGTGCGCGCAGGCCCTGCACGAACGCGCCGCGCGGGTCCGCGTGCAGCACACTCAGGTAGGCCAGTTGCAACGGGGCCAGTCCTTCGGTGAGGGCGGTGTAGGTGGCCTCTAGGTCGGCACGGTCGGATTCGAGGGCGTCCTGAATGTTGTGCTCCGGGGAGATGCGCAGTCCGACCTTGCCGGCGCCGATGGCGGCGGCCACGGCCGTGGCGACCTCGACGACGAAACGGGCCCGGTTGGCCGGGGATCCGCCGTAGTTGTCATCGCGGCGGTTTGACGCGGGCGACAGGAATTCGTGCAGCAGGTATCCGTTGGCGCCGTGCAGTTCGACGCCGTCGAAGCCCGCCGCGATGGCGTTGACGGATGCCCGCACGAACTCATCGAGGATTCCGGGGAGTTCTTCGGTGCTGAGGCCGTGCGGAACCGGGTAGTCCTTCTTGCCGTCGTAGGTGTGAGTCTGGCCGTCGATGGCGATGGCGCTCGGCGCGACGACGTCGAAGCCGCCGTTGGTGGCCGAGTGCGTCACACGGCCGGCGTGCATCACCTGGGCGACGATGCGTCCTCCCGCGGCGTGCACGGAGTCGGTGACGGCCTTCCAACCGGCGAGCTGCTCCGAAGTGACGAGCCCGGGCTGGCCGGGAAAGCCCTGCCCGGCGTGGCTGGGGTAGGTGCCCTCGGAGACGATCAGACCGAGCGAGGCCCGCTGGGTGTAGTGCTCAACGACCATCGGCCCGGGGATGCCGGCCGCGCCAGAGCGCGTGCGTGTCAGCGGCGCCATGATGACGCGGTTGGGGAGCTCAAGCTCGCCCAGGGTGAGCGGGGAGAAAAGATTCACGGGTACTCAATCTGTTGGGGACTGCGGGATCTGTGACAGGGCGAAACGGTGCCCGGTCGGGACCGTGACGGGCACGATCCGGCGCGGCACGATCAGGTGTGGCACGATCTGGAGTGGACGGGCCGGTCACACAAGTCCGGCCGTCCGAGGGGTCAAACGTCGCTCCGACCGGCCGTATTCCGGGTGACCGGGAACGGTCAGCCAATTCCGAGGCGCGCCGCCGAGTCCCGATCACGGCGCCCGATCCAATCCGGGCCGGGACCGGTAACGAACAAAGACTATGCATCACGAGACCACGCGCGAACAGAGCACCGACGAATACGGCAACAGCGCTCTGAGCACGGATGCCCGCCGGTTCGGTCTGACGACCAGCGCGATGCGCATCGGTGGCGGCACGGTCGTGGTGCGGCACGGTCGCCGTACCGAGAGTGACACGGCCACGATTCTGCTGCACGGTGCCGCCGGCGCCTGGTCGACCTGGACCCCGCTGCTGAGCGCGGCAGACGCTTCCGAACCCGCTCGACCGGTGCGCCTGGCGGACCTGATCATTCTGGACCTGCCCGGCTGGGGCGAGAGCTCTCTGCCGGCTAACCCGGACACCCTCACCATCGAGTCGCTGGCCGCGACGGTGGCCGACGTGGCGCGGGCGCTGGGCTACCGACGCTGGGTCGTGCTGGGCCATTCCATGGGCGGTGTCGTCGCCCTGCACCTGGCTGCCTCCGAACCCGAGGCGACGGTCGCGGTGGGGCTGGTGTCTCCGACGACGTTCGCCGTGCGTGACAGCGTGCGGCATCCGATCACCGGCTCCGGCGCGGTGCCCGCATTCGCCGGCCTGTTGTTGGTCATGAGGGCCCTCGCCGGGCTGGGCCTGTCCGGGCGGGGCCTGTTGGCCCTCGTGGGTCGGTTGCACCTGTTGCGCGCTGTGACAGCACCCCTGTTCGCCCACCCGGCCCGGGTGCACCCCAGCGTGATCGAGGCCCTGACCCAGGAGATTCGTCCGGCACAGTTCGCCCGGGCGGCCGCGCGGCTCGGCGGCTACGATGCCGCCGGCATCTGGGGCGGAGTGCGGTGTCCTGTCGAGGTAGGAATCGGCGACGCCGACGCGTTCGTTGGAGAGCACGACGCCGATCTGTTGCGCGCGTGCCTCGATACCGTTCGCATCAGCACGGTGCCCGGAACGGGGCACTTCGCCCACGTAGAGCGGCCCGAGGCCGTGCTTCGCCTGCTGAACGGGGTACTGAGCATCGGCGACCGCACGGTCACCGCTCATGCGGCGTAGCCGGTTCGGACCCCCAGTGCGCGGGACTTCGCTTGTGCCCGGCGTGGCAAGAGAGCACGATAGAGTCAGATCCGATCGCTGGGGCCGTGATACGTCTCGCGCAGACCGGCCCTCGGCTCCAGTGCCACCGATCGAAAGAATTCCGCATGGGCTCCTTGACCTACGACAGGGTCGTTGTCGATTTCGACGATCGCATTCTGGCGCACCTGCAAGTCGTCATCGTTCAGAAGCTGCGCCGCGGCGAAAGCTTTTTGCTGTCTTGGCGCGACGCCGCGGTGGTCGGCGACGGGCGCAGTTCCGTGTGGCTGCACCCGGCCATCCCGCTGTACTTCAAATTCGCAGGTGGTCGCAGCCCGGTGATCAACACGCAGTGGCTGGCCCAGCTGACCCGGTCGGCGAACAGTTCGCAGGGTCTAGTCGTCACCGGCGAGGAGAGCGCGATGGGTTCACGCGATTCGGCCGTGCGCAGCGAAATCGCTTTCGGCATTCGGCCCGCGGCGACCACCCGCACGACCAAGGCCCGAGACAGCTAGGCCCGCGCCACCACGTCATAGCGGCGGCGGGCCAGCGCGGGGTTCAGCGCACGCACCTCGGCGAGGCGGGCGGCGCTCACCCATGCCACCGCGACATCCGTCGTCTCACCGATCGTGACCAGCTCGACGCCCATCGGGTCGACGATCATGCTGTTGCCCACCCCCACCGGCGGGGCGTGATCGGCCGCCGCCAGGTAGACCGTGTTCTCCAGCGCTCGTGCCGTCAGCAGAGTGCGCCAGTGCTGCTCCTTCAGAGGGCCGCGCACCCACTCCGCCGGTACCAGCATCACGTCAACGCCCGCGTCGACGAGCACGCGACTGAGTTCCGGAAAGCGGATGTCGTAACAGGTCTGCAATCCCAATCGCAGCCCCTGCAGCACGAAGGTCTGCGGTGTGGCGATCTCCCCGGGCAGCACCCAGCGCGATTCGCGGGCGCCGAAGGCGTCATAGAGGTGCTGTTTGCGGTACGTCGCCACGATCTGCCCGTTCGGGTGCACCGCCACGAGGGTGTTGCTGAACCGGTCGCCGGCGGCAGTGGATTCCACCACGCCGGCCACGATGTGCACGGCGAAGTCCTTGGCCAGTCCGGCCAGTCCCGCCACGAACGATCCCGACAGCGGCTGCGCGGCCGCCACGAATCCGGGGCCGAGCTGCGCCTCGAAGTATTGGGAGTATTCGGGAAACACCACCACCCGGGCGCCGCGAGCGGCGGCCGTCTCGGTGAGCGTGCGCATGGCGGCAAGGTTCTGGGCCGCGTCGGCACCGGGCCGAAACTGGGCCACGGCCACGCCCAGCGCCCCGCCCGGCTCGGGCGGGGCGGCGGCTGCGGCGGCGACCTCGGTCATGGCATCAGCCTAGCCGGGCCGCGTCACCGTCGACATTGGCGGCGCACTGCCAGTATTCTGACGCCGAATGATCGTGCAAGACCGTGTTCGTGCCTTAGCGTCATTCTGTAGCCGCATTGATCGAATCCTGAGGTAGCCACTTGCCCCCCACCCTCGTCATCATTCCGACCTATAACGAACTCGAGAATATCGACCCCATTGTCACTCGCGTGCGTCGCAGCGTGCCCGACGCCCACATTCTGATCGCCGACGATTCCAGCCCTGACGGCACCGGCGCCCGCGCCGACGAGCTCGCCGCCGCCGACGACCAGGTGCACGTTCTGCACCGCCAGGCCAAGGCCGGTCTCGGCGCGGCGTACCTCGATGCGTTCAGCTGGGGCATGAGTCGCGGCTACGGCCGTCTGGTGCAGCTGGACGCCGACGGGTCGCACCTGCCCGAACAGCTCCCCGCCCTCCTCGAGGCCGCCGCGACCGCCGACGTGGTGATGGGCTCACGCTGGGTGCCCGGGGGGACCGTGGTCAACTGGCCGTGGCACCGGCGGGCCCTGTCCCAGGGCGGGTCGGTGTATTCCCGGGCCGTGCTGCGGTTGCGGCAGCGCGACGTGACCGGCGGTTTTCGGGTCTACTCGGCCTATGCCCTGGAACGCATGCAGTTGTCACGGGTGGACAGCCTGGGCTACTGCTTCCAGATCGACATGCTGCTGCACGCGGTGCAGGCTCGCCTGCGGGTGGTGGAGGTGCCGATCACCTTCGTGGAGCGCACCCTGGGCTCGTCGAAGATGAGCGGGCGCATCGTCGTCGAGGCCATGCTCCGCGTCACGCTGTGGGGGCTGACCGGCAAGGCCGTGCGGCGTTCGGTCACGTCTCGTGCAGTGTTGCAGGCCGAACAGCCCAGCCAATAGCTGCGCCGACCCCGGCGGGGGCACTAAGATGGCATTCAGAGTTACAGTTAGAGTCACATTGACCTTTACCTGATGGGTGTCGTTCATGGCCGAACCGCTGCAGTCTCCGCCCCACGGCGACACCGCGGCGCGCCCTCTGCAGCCGCGGAACACCCTCGCGGTCTCCACGGTCATCTTCGCCCTGCGCCCCGACCCCGGCAGCGGACTCAGCTCTCTCTGGCTGCCCCTGGTGCGCCGCACGCGCGCCCCGTTTCGGGACCAGTGGGCGCTGCCAGGCGGCTGGCTCTCGGCCGTCGAAGAGCCCGACGTCGCCGCTGCCCGCACCCTCTTCGAGACGACGGCGCTCACCCCGACCTACCTTGAACAGCTGTACACCTTCGGCGCTCTAGGCCGCTCGCCCGGCGACCGGGTGGTCTCCATCGTGTACTGGGCGCTTGTGCAGTCCGATGAGGCTGCCCGTTCCACCGTCGGCGACAATGTGCGCTGGTTCACCGCCGACCGGCTGCCGGAACTGGCCTTCGATCACAACCGCATCGTGGCCTACGCCCTCTGGCGGCTGCGCACCAAAATGGAGTATTCCCGCATCGCGCACTCCTTCCTCGGCGAGACCTTCACGCTCGCCCAGCTGCGCGAGGTGCACGAGGCGGTGCTTCTCAAGGCCCTTGACCCGGCCAATTTTCGCCGCTCCATGGAGTCCTCGGGCACCCTGATCGACACCGGCCGACGGGTGTCGGGTACCCGGCATCGCCCCCCACGCCTGTTCCGCTACGACGATTCCGGCGGCTCCCTCGAGCCCGCCTTCGCCGCCACCAGCACCAGCACCGACACCGCCGCACCACACCCCGCTGACCCCTCGGAGACCCCATGACCACCGCTTCGGTTGACCTCACCATCCGCCTCATCGACAGCGGTGCCGCCGCCGGCAGTACCTGCAGCCCCGACCTGGCCCGCGGACCGTGGGAGTTCGACACCGAAACGCCCGGCTACGGGCCCGGCTCGTCGATGGGCGACGTGCTGCCCACCGGGTCACCGCGGCAGGGTGCCCTGCCCGAGGTCTATCGCACGGCCTCCGCCGAGGAGCTGGACAGCCGCATCCGTTCCGCCAAGGCCACCCTCGGCGACCGGGCCGTCGTGCTCGGCCACTTCTACCAGCGTGACGAGGTTCTGAGCCACGCGGACTTCATCGGCGATTCCTTTCAGCTTGCGCAGATCAGCCGCGATCACCCCGCCGCGCAGGCGATCGTTTTCTGCGGGGTGCATTTCATGGCTGAGACCGCCGACCTGCTTTCGGGTCCCGACCAGGCCGTGATCCTGCCGAATCTGGCGGCCGGCTGCTCCATGGCCGACATGGCCGATATCGACTCCGTAAGCGAATGCTGGGAGCAGCTTGAGGAGCTCTACGGCACCCAGGCGGATGCCGACGGCCGGGTTCCGGTGATCCCGGTTACCTACATGAATTCCTCCGCCGCCCTGAAGGCTTTCTGCGGGGAGCACGGCGGCATCGTATGCACGTCCTCCAATGCCCGCAGCGTCTTGGAATGGGCCTTCGCTCGGGGGCAGCGGGTGTTGTTCTTCCCTGACCAGCACCTCGGCCGCAACACCGCCAAGGCCATGGGCGTTCCGCTGGAGCGCATGCCCATGTGGAACCCGAACCGGCCCCAGGGCGGCAACACCGACACCGAGCTGGCCGAGGCCCGCGTCATCCTCTGGCACGGGTTCTGCAGCGTGCACAAGCGCTTCACCGTGGACCAGATCACCCAGGCGCGACGTGAGCACCCCGGCGTGCGGGTCATCGTGCACCCGGAATGTCCGATGCCGGTCGTCGACGCCGCCGACCAGAGCGGCTCCACCGACGTCATAGGCAAGGCCATCGCGGCCGCGCCGGCGGGCAGCACCTTCGCGATCGGCACCGAGATCAACCTGGTGCGCCGACTTGCCGCGCAGCACCCGGAACACACCATCTTCTGCCTCGACCCGGTAGTCTGCCCCTGCTCCACCATGTACCGCATTCATGCCGGGTACCTGGCCTGGGTGTTGGAGGCGCTCGTGGGCACGCCGCACTCCCCCGGAACGGTGCTGAATCGCATCACCGTGTCCCCCGATGTCGCGGGGCCCGCGCGCGTGGCCCTGGAACGGATGCTCACGTTGCGGCCGGCCGAAACGGTCGCGGCGTCATGACGCCCGGTGCCGGAGCATCGCTGCGGGTGATCGTGGTCGGCAGCGGCCTGGCCGGCCTGATCGCGGCGGTGCGGGCCACCGACGCCGGGCACCGGGTGCAGCTCGTGACCAAGGCCGAGCTGCCCGACGGCAACACCCGCTACGCGCAGGGCGGTATTGCGGTGGCCCTGTTCCCCGACGACTCCGTTGCGGCGCACGTCACCGACACGCTGCGGGCCGGGGCCGGCCTCTGCGAACCCGGCGCGGTGCAGGTGCTCTGCACCGAAGGACCGGAGCGGGTGCGCGACCTGATCCGGTTCGGCGTGGACTTCGACCACGACGAGTCCGGGGTCGCTCGCGGCCTGGAAGCGGCCCATTCCCGGTCCCGGGTGCTGCACGCCGGCGGCGATGCCACCGGCGCGGTGGTGCAGGCCGCCCTGGTCGCCACCGCCAGACAACGCGCCACGGGAGCGGGGCCGGGCAGCCTGGTCATCCACGAACACGCCATGCTCACCGACCTGTGCCTGCAGGCGGGTCGCGTCACCGGAGTGCACGTTCTCGATGACCGCGGCGGTCGGCGCACGCTGCAGGCCGACGCCGTGATCCTGGCCACCGGCGGAGCCGGCATGCTGTATCGGCACACGACCAACCCCGCCGTGGCCACCGGTGACGGTGTTGCCGCCGCCTGGCGGGCCGGGGCGGCCGTGGCCGATCTGGAGTTCTACCAGTTTCACCCGACCGCACTCGTGGCCCCCGGTTCTCCGCTGGTGTCGGAGGCGGTCCGCGGCGAGGGTGCCGTGCTGCGCTCCGCAACCGGTGCACGCTTCATGCTTGACGACCATGCGGCCGCGGAACTGGCTCCGCGCGACGTCGTGGCCCGCAGCATGGCCCGCGTGATGGCAGGCCAGGGCGGCGCCCCGGTGCTGCTGGACGCCACCGCGCTCGGCCGGGCGACCCTGCAGGCCCGGTTTCCCACCATCACGGCCGCCTGCCGAGCCGCCGGCTTCGACTGGGCCGTCGATCCGGTCCCGGTGGCCCCGGCGGCGCACTACTGGATGGGTGGCGTCGTCACCGATACCTGGGGCAGAACGACAGTGCCCGGGCTGCTCGCGGTCGGCGAGGTCGCCTGCACCGGCGCGCACGGCGCCAATAGGCTGGCGTCCAATTCGCTGCTGGAGGCCGCCGTCTTCGCCGATCGCGCCGTGCGGGCCCTGGCCGAGTCCTTACCGACCGACCCCGTGCGGATCGACCCGGTTCCGACCGACCCCGTTCCGACCGACCCGGCGACGTCCGACGCTGCACCCGGCACGTCGGACCTGCGCACGCGCCTGCAGAATCTGATGTGGAACGCGGTCGGCGTGCACCGCACGGGTGGCGCGCTCGCCGACGCCGTGCAGACTTTGAACGGCTGGCGGGCCGCCCGCCAGCCCCGCACGGTCGCCGAGCATGAGGACCGTAACCTGCTGGACCTGGCGCGCCTCACGGCGGCGTCGGCCCTGGCCAGGGAGGAGTCCCGCGGAGCCCACCACCGCGCCGACTATCCGCGCAGCCGACCCGAGATGGCCCGGTCCCGGGCCGTCACTCTCGCGCTCCCCCGGGCCGTCGATTCCGTCGCCCAGCCCGAACCCCAGGAGGCCATTGCATGCTGACCGAACACGCCGTTGATACCGTGGTGCGCGCCGCACTGATCGAAGACGCCCCCTGGGGCGACCTGACCTCCAGCGTGCTGATCCCCGCCGAAGCGACAGCGACGGCGGAGCTCGTCGCCCGAGAACCGGGGGTTTTCAGCGGCGGCGCGGTCTTCGCCGCAGCGTTCCGGCTGACCGATGCTCACTGCCTGGTCACCGTGCACGTTCCGGACGGCACCCCGTTCGCCGCCGGTGCGGTGCTGGCCGAGGTAACCGGGCCGGCCCGGGCGCTGCTGCAGGCCGAACGGATCGGACTGAACTTCGTGCAACGCATGAGCGGTATCGCCACCCTGACGGCGCGGTACGTGGCCGAGGTCACTGGGACGCACGCCCGCATTGTGGACACCCGCAAGACCACCCCCGGGCTGCGCGCCCTGGAACGCCAGGCCGTGCGTGACGGCGGAGGCCACAACCATCGTTTCAGCCTCTCCGACGCGGTCATGGCCAAAGACAACCACCTGGCGGTGCTCACCCAGAACGGTGTCGGCCTCACGGAGGCGCTATTGGGGGTACGTGCCGCCCTGTCGCACACGACGCACCTCGAGGTGGAGGTCGACCGCCCCGACCAGATCGAGGCGGTGCTCGCCGCCGGGGTGGACACCATCATGCTCGACAACTTCACGCCGGAACTGCTCCGGGCCGGCGTGGCACAGGTCAACGGCCGAGCCACCGTTGAGGCCAGTGGGGGTGTGTCCCTGGAGACGGTGCGGCAGATTGCCCTGAGCGGGGTCGACGTGATCTCCGTCGGCGCGCTGACCCACAGTGCGTCGGCACTCGACCTGGGCCTCGACGTGGCCGTACGGGCGTGATCTATCTCGACAACGCCGCCACCACGCCGATCCGGGCGGAAGTGCTCGCGGCACTCTGGCCGCTGCTGAGCGGCGGGTTCGGCAATCCGTCCAGCCATCATGAGGTCGGCGAAGCGGCCGCCGCGGCCCTGCTCGACGCCCGGCAGCGCGTGGCACGGGTGCTCGGGGTGCGGCCGGGTGAGATCGTCTTCACCAGCGGAGGCACCGAGGCCAACAACCTCGCCCTGAAAGGGCTCGCCCTCGCCGCACCCCGAGGGCGTCACATAGTGACCACCCGCATCGAACACGAAGCGGTGCTGCAGGCCTGCGACTACCTCGCCCGACTTCACGGTTTCGAGGTGAGCCTGCTCGACACGGATGCCCTGGGGCTGGTCGATCCGGAACGGCTACGGCAGGTTGTGCGCCCCGACACGACGCTGGTGTCGGTGCAGTACGCCAACAACGAGGTCGGCACGGTGCAGCCGCTCGCCGCACTCGGCGACATCGCCCACGCGGCACGGGTGCCCCTGCACAGCGACGCCGTGCAGGCGGCCGGTTGGCTGCCCATTCGGGTGCCCGAGCTGGGTGTGGATGCGCTGAGCCTGTCCGGGCACAAAATCGGCGCCCCACAGGGCATCGGGGTGCTCGCGGTGCGCGGCCGGCTGCCCCTCGAACCGCTGCTGCACGGCGGCGGTCAGGAACGCGGAAGACGCAGCGGCACTCAGAACGTGGCCGGCGCCGTGGCGTTCGCCACCGCTCTGGATCTCGCCGATGCCGAGTACCGGCAGGCCGCCGCCACGATCGAGCCGCTGCAAAGGGAATTCGTGCGCCTCGTGCTGCAGGCCGCGCCGTCAGCGCGACTGACCGGTCACCCGCTGCGGCGCCTGCCCGGCTCCGCGTCGTTCGTCTTTCCCGGCACGAGCGGGGAAGCGGTGCTGGTCGAGCTGGAACGCCGCGGGGTGATCTGTTCCAGCGGGTCCGCCTGTGCCGCCGGCAGCGCCGAAGCTTCTCACGTGCTGGTCGCGCTGGGGATACCGGCCGAGGAAGCCCAGACCGCGGTGCGTTTCACCCTGTCGGCCGGCACCACCCGCGCGGAGCTGCATCGGGTAGCCGAACACGTAAGCGACGTCCTCGCTGCGGTGCGCGGCCTCGCCCAGCCGGGCTGACCACGCTGACACCACGCCGCCCCACACGAGCCAAAAAAGGCCCGGAACCAAAGGTTCCGGGCCGTTCGTTGCGGGGACAGGATTTGAACCTGCGACCTCTGGGTTATGAGCCCAGCGAGCTACCGAACTGCTCCACCCCGCGCTACAAGTACAAATATAGCACAGCCCGGCACGCCCTCGAACCTGCTGCAACCGGGACGCGTGCTCGCCGGCACTCACAACGGCCGGGCCGAACCAACGCGGTGAATGCGTGGGTTCGTCCCGGCCGTCGTGAGGCGTACTGTGCCGGTTACTCTCCCAGCAGGGTGAGCATGCTCGCGATGGTCGCGGCGAGCCGGTCGTCTGCCTCGCCGTAGGCGGCGAAGTCACCGGCGGAGAGGGCCGCCTGCTTGTCCGTCAGTGCCGTGTTGGCGGTTGCGAGCAGTGCCTTCAGCTCGGCATCCGTCGCTGTATTGCCGGTGTCGGTGGTGGCCGGAACGTCGGTGGCTGCCCCCGTGTCGGTTGTGGGCTGGCCGTCGGTCGGGCTGACCGTGGTGGTGTCGGTCTCCGTGACGGGAACCACCGTGTCGCCGGCCGCTGCTCCGGAGTCGCCACCGAAGAGGGTGTCGAGCGCCTGGTCAAGGGTGTCCTCGAAGGCGATCTGGTCTCCGAAGGCCACGAGCACCTTCTGCAGCAGCGGATAGCTGGTCTCACCCGTGGATTGCACGTAGACGGGCTGCACGTAAAGCAATCCGCCACCGACAGGGAGCGTCAGCAGGTTGCCGTTCAGCACCGTGGACGACCCCTGACGCAGCAAGTTGAGCTCAGTCGATACGGTCGGGTCGGCGTTGAAGACGTTCTGCACCTGGCCGGGGCCGGGTACTGTGCCGTCCTTGGGCAGGTTCAGCAGCCGCAGCGTGCCATAACCCTCGGAGCGCACTCCGTCAGAGCTGCCGGCATCTGCGTCCACCGCGAGGTAGCCGTAGAGCACGTTTCGGCTGGACTCGCCGGTCGCTTCAGGCTGGAACGTGGAGTAGAGCGAGAACGAGGGCTCGTCCGCTCCGGGCACCTGCATGGTGAGGTAGTACGGGGGCTGCAGGGTCGGGTTCGCGGCGGGCGAGTCCGGGTCGTTCGGCGAGATCCAGGCGTCATCCTTGGAGTAGAACGAACCGGGGTCGGTCACGTGGTACTGCCCGAGAATCGCGCGCTGTACCTTGAACAGGTCGGCAGGGTAGCGCACGTGACTCATCAGGTCACCGCTCATCTCTGTCATCGGCTTCACCGTGGACGGGAAGATCTTCTGCCAGGTCTGCAGCAGCGGTTCTTCATCGTCCCAGGCGTACAGCACCACTTCGCCGCTGTAGGCGTCGACGGTGGCCTTGACGGCGTTGCGCATGTAGTTCACGCTGTCCAGCGCGAACGGCTGGGGCGGGGTTTCGGTGTCGGTGATGGCTTCGCTCAGGCTCACCGGAGTGGAGTACGGGTAGTCCGCGGACGTGGTGTAGCCGTCGACGATCCACTGCACGCGACCGTCGACCACGGAGGGGTATGCCTCGGAGTCGAGGGTGAGGTACGGGGCGACCTTCTGGACACGCGTGACCGGGTCACGGTCGTACAGAATCTGCGATTCGTCGTTCACGGAGTTGGCGAGGAAGATCTGCTCGGACTGGAACTTCAGGGCGTACAGCAGGCGTTTGAAGACGTTGTCGAGCTTGGGTCCGCCGTCTTCGGAGAACGTCGTGTAAGTCTGGCCGGCACCCTCCTCGCCGGACGGGTAGTCCAGCTCGATGGGGTCGGTGCCTTCGGGGGCGCCGACCACAGAGTACTCCGGGGAGGTCGTGCCGAAGTAGATGCGTGGTTCGAAGTCGCCGAGCGCTCCGGTGGTCGGGATGCCCGACTCCAGGAAGACGGGCTGGCCGTCGGCGGAACGCTGATTGCCGTAGGCGGCGACGACGCCGTAACCGTGGGTGTAGATGGTGCGGGAGTTGACCCAGGTGTTACCGGCGTTCAAACCGGCAAGGTTCAGGTCACGCACGGCCACGACGGTGTCCTGGGAGACGCCGTCGATTTCGTACCGGTCCACGCTGAGGTTCGCGGGGAACTGGTAGTACTGCCGGAACTGTTCCAGCTGCGCGAAGGAATCGCTGACCAGGGCCGGGTCAAGAATACGAATGTTGGCCGTGGTCGTGGCGTCTTCGCGCAAGGCGCCGGGCTCGGCTTCCGTCGTAGCGTTATACGGAATCTCGACGATGTCGGACAGGTCGTAGGCGTCCCGGGTCAAGTTGATATTGCGTTCAATATACGGCGATTCGAGTGTGCGCGCGCTGGGGTCGACCTGGAAGCGCTGCACCACCCACGGGTACAGGGACCCGATCAGCAGGCTGCTGATGATCAGCAGCGCGGTGCCAATGACCGGCAGGCGCCAGCGGCCGATGATCGCGGTGACGATGAAGAGGATCGC